>DATIQP010000067.1:0-16445 GCA_035470765.1 Polyangiaceae bacterium
TTCGCGCAGGGCATGAGCTTCGCCATCGCGGCGGAGACGGTGAACTGGGTCGTGCCGAAGCTGCTCAGCGACGGGCGCGTCAAGCGCGCGTACCTCGGCATCCAAGGCCAGACGCGGCCGATCGAGACGCGCGTGCTGCGCGCCGCCGGCCTCGAAGGACCGGAGACGCGCGGCGTCCAGATCGTCTCGGTGGAGAAGGACAGCCCGGCCGAGGTCGGCGGGCTGCGCACCGGCGACATCGTCGTCAAGGTCGACGGCAAGCGCGTCGGCGGGATCGACACGCTGCTGCGCGCGCTCGCCCAGCACGAGCCGCACGAGGTGGTCGAGGTGGCGGTGGTCCGCGGGGGGAGGCTCGAGACCTCGCGCGTCGTCCCGGTCGAAGCTGCGGCGTGACTTGGGGCGACGCTCCGGCATAGCATCGCGCCCATGAAGCGACTCATGGTGGTGCTCGGTGTGGTGGCGATGGCGGGGTGCGGTTCGCCTCCGGCGGCGACAACGTCTCCGTCTCCGTCTCCGTCCCAGGCTCCGGCTCCGACTCCGACTCCGACTCCGACTCCGTCCCAGACTCCGGCCTCGAGCCAGGACACCGAGACCGGAGGCAAGCGGCACCACAAGATCGGATCGGGCTGGTTCTTGGCCGGAACGGCGAAGGACGCCTACGCCGCCGAGCTCGATGACCAGGTGCGCGACGGCGCGACGCTCGGCGTCGCGGTGCGCCCGACGGGCGACGGGCACAACCAGTTCGTCTCGCTCACCAAGAACGTCGGCGCCGAGCCGTACGTCGGCAAGAAGGTGCGCGTCACCCTCCGCGTGAGGACGGATGGTCTGACCGGGCGCGCGGAGGCGTGGGCGCGAGCGCAAGCGCCCGACTCGCCGACCGACGGCCCCGGTCTCGGCAACGCGTCGGCGAAGCTCGATCCGACGACGGCGGACTGGAAGACGTACAAGCTCGATCTCGAGGTGAAGAGCGGCACGCGCTTCGTACAGTACGGCGTCGGTATCGCGGGGCCCGGCAAGTTCTGGGTCGGGCACGACTCGATCGAGGTCGTGCCGTAGGCGTCCCTACTCGGCGGACACGTGCGAAAGAACCCGCGCGGCGACCCACTCGGGCGCCTCCGCGGAGACGTCGTGCCCGGCGCCCGGCGCGATCTCCAGCCGCGCCCGCGGGATGCGCGCGAGCATGCGCCGCTGCGAGCCTCCAGCGATGAGCCGATCTCGCTCCCCCGCGATGAGGAGCGTATCGGCCCTCACGTCGCCGAGGCGCGCGGTGGCGTCGTGGCGCGCGGCCGCCGCCAGCAGGGTCAGGAGCGCGCGGTGCGACGCCGGCCTCCGAGCTGCGAGCGCGCGAATTCTGGCCACCTCCACCGGGTGCGTTCGCTGGAACTCGCGCGACAGGACGCGCGTGGCGAGGCACGACTCGGCCTCCGGCGGGGGACGCGCGAGACATCGCGCGACCGAAAGCGCCCGCAGCGCCGCTCCGCTCCGGAGCATCGTCCCTCGTGGCAGCGTGGACGCCAGCACGAGCCGAGCCACCCTCGCGGGCGCGTCGATCGCGAGCCACGTCGCCACCATTCCGCCGAGCGAAATGCCGTAGGCGTGCGCGCGCTCGATGCCCAGCGCGTCGAGCAGCGCAAGCGCGTCCTTCGACATCGAGCGGGTCGACGTCGCCAAGGGCGCAGCGCTCGACTGCCCCGTGCCGCGCGCGTCGAACGCGATCACGCGAAGGCGCGTCGCGAGCGCGTCCGCGAACACGCCCCACGAGGCCAGCGAGCCGCCGAGCGGTCGAAGCAGGAGGATCGGCGGCGCCCGCTCGGGCCCGCGGATCTCGTGCGCGAGGCGACCACCGTCCGGAAGCGGTGCGAAATCCTCCGACGCGACGATCACGCGCGCGCCTCGCGCGCCAGCGCGTCTAGGGCGGCCTGCATGCGCGCGCGCACCCGCTCCTGGCCCTCTCGCGCGTCCTCATGCGGGAGAAATCGCATCGGCGGCAGGACGCGGAGGCGGATGGGGAACGGCAGCGGCAAGTACGGCGCCCACGGCCCGACGGCGACGCCCCACGGGAGCGCGAGCGCGATCGGGAACCGCTGGATCCGCGCGACGCGGTCGAGGCGCAGCACGCGCACCAGCCACTGGCCCTCGTGGAGGATGAGCGCCGAGCGGTGTGCGCCATGTGCCACGATGGGGACGATGGGGACGCCCGCGCGCTGCGCGACCCGGACGAAGCCGCTCCGGTCGCCGAAGACGACCTCGTCGCGCCGGTCGGAGCGCCGGAAAGCGTCGAGCTCTCCCCCCGGGTAGACGAGCACCTTCGCGCCCGACGCGAGCGCTCGCAGCGCGTTTTCGGGGCACGCGCGGAGCGCGCCGTAGCGCTGGATGAGCCGCCCGAACGGCTCGAGCTGCCGCATCGCGAAGTCGTGCGCGAGCGCGTAGAGCGGCGCGTCCGTCCCGAGGATCTCCCAGAGCGTAGCGAGCGTACAGGCCACGTCGGGCCCGGCGATCCCGCCGTTGTGGTTCGAGACGAAGAGCGCCGGCTCGCTCGCGACCGCTTCGACGTGCTCGAGCCCGTCGCGCCGCAGCCTCAGGTAGCGGCGGTTGAGCATGCGCACGGTAGGCAAGAGCGTCCGGATGGCACGCACGTCGCGACGATCGAGGCGGTCTGGGTCGAAGCCCATCGTCTCGAGCATATGACAGGCACTCCGCATGCAGGCATGTCTTGGCATGTGGCGCGCCCCACACCTCCTACTGTTCGCCGGAGCGGCCCTGCTGACCGCCGTGCCCGGGCACGGCGAGAACGCGCCATGCGCCACGAGCGAGGTCGAATACACGCTCGCGGCGAACCTGGAGCTGAGCGACACGCCGCTCGGCAAGGGCGACGGCGTCTACGCCATCGGACCCGGCAAGACGGTCCTTCGCTTCGAGGGCAAGAACGTGAAGATGCTCTCTTACACGATGCACGAGCACTTCACGGTGCGGAGCAAGACCGCCTTCTGGTCGACCATCGTCACGATGGACGCTAACTCGGCCGCGACACCCGACGCGTGCTCCGTCGCCGCCGAGGGCACACTCGAGGGCCGGCGCATCCACTGGAGCACGCCCGTCCGCCAGTACCGCACCGACGGGACGATCACGTGCAGCGGCTCGTTCTGCGGGCAGTTCGGCGCGCCGCCTCCCGGCCAGTCGCCGCTCCACGTCGGGCCGGCGCCGCAGGTGTTCAGCGACTTCATCTTCGCGCCCGACATGAAGACGTTCACGATGCCGAAGACGCCAGGGCAGAAGACCGAGATGCCGAAGCAGACGAGCGCCGTCGCCGTCTCGGGCAGGGAGGTGCGGCGGACGTGCGTGAACGTGGCGCCGTGCGGCAAGTGACCGCCGAAGCGCCCGCTACTCGCGCGGGTGGCGCAGCAAGGCGAACGACTTCGCGACCAGGATCATGCGCTCGCGGCCGCGCAGGCGCCGCATCGCGGGGACCTTGCTCGACGCCGTGTCGACGAGCACCTCCCACGACTCGCCCTCCGCCATCGGCGGGACGAGGAAGCCCACGCTCGAGTCGCTCGCGTTGAGCGCGAGGAAGAACGTGTCGTCGGAGAGCACGTGCCCGAGCGCGCTGCGGTCCGCGAGCGCGTCGCCGGCGAGCAAGAGACCGATCGCTCGTCGTTCGGTGTCGGCCCAATCCTTCGCGGTCATCTCGGTGCCGTGCGGCGAGTACCAGACGATGTCCTTGCCGACGCCGTGGACGTGCTCGCCGCGCAGGAACGTCCGCCGCTGGAACGCCGGGTGCGCGCGCCGCAGCATGACGAGCTTGCGCACGAACTCGAAGAGCTCGGCGCGCTCGGGGTCGAGCTCCCAGTCGATCCACGAGATGGGGTTGTCCTGGCAATAGGCGTTGTTGTTGCCGCGCTGGGTCTTGCCGAGCTCGTCGCCGCTCGTGATCAAGGGCACGCCCTGCGAGAAGAGCAGCGTCGCGAAGAAGTTCCGCACCTGCCGCGCGCGCAGCGACTCGATCGCCTCGTCGTCGGAGTCGCCCTCCACTCCGCAGTTCGAGCTCGAGTCGTCGCTGCTGCCGTCGCGGTTGTCCTCGCCGTTGGCGTCGTTGTGCTTGCGCGCGTAGCGGACCAGGTCGTGGAGCGTGAAGCCGTCGTGGGCGGTGACGAAGTTGATGCTCGAGCCGGGGTGGCGTCCGTCGTCGCCGAACAGATCGCTGGAGCCGGTGAGCCGGTAGCCGAGGTCGGCGACCTGGCCGCCGCGGCCGTGCCAGAAGTGGCGAACCGTGTCGCGGAAGCGGCCGTTCCACTCCGCCCACTGGATGGGGAAGTTGCCGACCTGGTAGCCGTCCTCGCCGACGTCCCACGGCTCGGCGACCAGCTTCACCCGCGACAGCACCGGGTCCTGGTAGATGATGTCGAAGAACGTCGCCATGCGCGACATCGCCTCGTGCTCGCGCCCGAGCGCCGACGCGAGGTCGAAGCGGAAGCCGTCGACGTGCATCTGCGTCACCCAGTAGCGCAGGCTGTCCATCACGAGCTTGAGCGTCTGCGGGTGCATCATGTCGAGGGTGTTGCCGCAGCCCGTGAAGTCCTCGTAGCGGCTCCGGTCGGTCTTGGTCAGCCGGTAGTAGGTGACGTTGTCGACGCCGCGCAGGCAGACGGTCGGCCCTTCGTGGTCGCCCTCACACGAGTGGTTGTAGACTACATCGAGCAGGACCTCGAGGCCGCGCGAATGCAGCGCCTTGACCAGGCGCTTGAACTCGACGACCTGCTTGCCGGGCCCGCTGGCGAAGCGCTGGTCGGGCGCGAAGTAGCCGAGCGTGCTGTAGCCCCAGTAGTTCGTCATGCCGCGTTGCGCGACGGCGGGCTCGTCCATGCACTCGTGCACGGGCATGAGCTCGACCGCGGTGACTCCGAGCTTCTCGAGGTGGGCGAGGATGGGGTCGGACGCCAGGCCGAGGTAGGTGCCGCGCAGCTCGCGGGGGACCTCGGGGTGCAGGCGAGAGAGGCCTTTGACGTGCGCCTCGTAGATGATCGTCTCCGACCACGGCACCTGCGGCGGGCGATCGCTGCCCCAGTCGAAGCGCCCGTCGATGACCACGCTCTTCGGCATGCCCCACGCGTCGTCGCGAACGTCCATCTCGTCGTTCGCCGCGCCGTAGCCGTGGACCGGCGCGCGGTAGTCCACCTTGCCGTCGATCGCGAACGCGTAGGGGTCGACGAGGAGCTTGTGCGGATTGAAGCGGTGGCCCTGGCTCGTGTTGTACGGGCCGTGGACGCGGTAGCCGTAGCGCTGGCCGGGGCCGACCCCGGGCAGGTATCCGTGCCAGACGTACTCGGTGCGCTCCTCGAGCTCGTAGCGAGTCTCGACGCCGAGCGCATCGAACAAGCAGAGCGTCACGCCGTGGGCGTGCTCCGAGTAGAGGGCGAAGTTGGTCCCTTCGCCGTCCCAGTGAGCGCCCTGGGGGAACGGCCGGCCGGGGAGCACGCGCGCAGACATGGCGCGAGGGTACAACACTTGGCCTCCGCGCCGCCGGGCGGGCGAGGTGCGCACGTTCGCCCTTGACGGCAAGCAAGTAAGCACTTACTTACTAGTTTATGGGTGAGCTTCGCCGCGCTTCGGAGGTCCGTCAGGTCGAGCTGACCGACGCCGCGCTCCACATCATCGCGACCAAGGGCATCGCAGCTCTGAGCACGAGGAGCCTCGCGGAGCACGTGGGGCTCACCAGCGGCGCCATCTTCCGCCACTTCCCGTCCATCGAGGCGCTGCTCGACGCGGTGGTCACCCGGGTCGACGCGGTGCTCGAGTCGACCTACCCGCCAAGCGACCTCTCGGCCCGCGAGCGCCTCGAGCGGTTCGTCGCCGCCCGCAGCGCTGCGATAGGAAGCCACGTCGGCATCCTGCGGCTCGTGCTGTCCGAGCAGTTCTTGCTGGCGCTCCCCGAGGGCGGGTCTCTCCGGCTCACCGCGTGCGTGCGCAAGACGCGGGAGTTTCTCCGGCAGTGCATCCACGAGGGGCAGGCGGAGGGCGAGCTCCGCGGAGACATCGACGCGGACGCGCTCGCGGTCGTCGTCATGGGCACGATCCAGATGCTCGCCCTTTCGAAGGCGCCTCGGCGCCAGCGGTTGATCGAGGCGCACGCCGTGCAGGACGCGCTCGCCGTGCTCCTCGAGCCGCCTGCCACTCGCGCGAAGAGTCTCAAACGAAGAGAGAGGTCGAAATGAAGACGGGTTGGCGCTGGCTCGCCGGCGCGCTCGCGGTGGCCTTCGGCGTGGCGACCGGCGTCGAGGGCGGGCACGTCCTCTTCGGCGGCGCCGAGGCCCGGGCGGAGGCGGGAAACGTGGTGCCGTTCGTGCTCGTGTTCAACTTCTCGGCCGCCTTCGTCTACGCCGCCGCGGGCGCGGCCACGCTCGCCGATCGACCGTGGGCGGTCTGGCTGGCGCGCGCTCTCGCCGCGTCGACGCTGCTCGTCTTCGCCGCGTTCGGGGTGCACGTGCTCCTGGGCGGCGCTTTCGCGACACGCACCGTGGTGGCGATGACCCTCCGCTCGGCGTTCTGGGTGGCGCAGTCGTTCGTTTTGCCGGCGCTGTTGCGCCGCGGCGTCCCGCGGGAGGTGAGGTAGCCATGGCGGTCACGGATCTTCTCCGCCGCGTCCTCGGCTTCGTGCGCCGCGCCGCGTGGGTCGGCTTGCTCGTCGCGGCTGTGCTCGTCGTCGTCTGGTTCCGAGTCCTCCGTCCGGTGAGCGTCCACGTGGTCCGGCTCGATCGCGGGACCGTGACGCAAGAGGCCTTCGGGCGAGGGACGATCGAGAGCCAGCGCGAGGTCGCGGTGGGCTTCGATCTGGTCGGCCGGCTCAGCGCGGTGCTCGTCGACGAGGGCGCGCGGGTCACGCTGGGCCAGGAGCTGGCACGGCTCGAGAAGGACCAGGCCCAGGCCGACCTGCGCTCGGCGCAGACCAACGTCACCGCCGCCCGCACTTCGCTCCAGCGGCTCGCCGCGGAGGAGGAACACGCCCGCGCCCTCCTCGGCGCCGCCGAGCGAGAGGCCGCGCGGACGCAGGCGCTCATCGACTCCGGCGCCATCCCCAGCCAGCAACGCGACGACGCCACAGACCGGCTACGGCTCGCCCGCGCGGACCTCGATCGCGTCCTCGCCCAGCGCTCGGAGGCGACCCGCGGGATCGATGTGGCGGCGGGCGGGGCCGAGCAGCGCCGCGTCGCCATGGTGCGCGCCACGCTCCTCGCCCCCTTCGACGGCCTCGTGACGCGACGGGTGCGAGAGCCAGGCGACACGGTCACCACGGGCTCGACGGTGCTGCGGATGGTCGACACCGATCGCGTTTACGTGAGCGCTGCGATCGACGAGACCGTCCTGCCGCAGCTCGCCGTGGATCTGCCGAGCGCCATCTCCTTCCCCGGCGGCGGCGCACCGGTCACGGGGAAGGTCACGAGGATCTCGTGGGAGGCGGACCGCCAGACCCACGAGCTCGTCGTCGAGGTCACGCCGGATCGATTCGACCGCCGGGTGGCCATCGGACAGCGTGCCGACGTACGCATCCAGCTCGGCAAGCGAGAGCACGCGCTGCGCGTCCCGATCGCCATGCTCCATCACGACGACGCGGGACCCTACGTTTACGCCGATCGCGGCGGCAAGATCGCGATCGTGCGCCCCCGGCTGGGCCTCACCGGCGACGGGTACGTCGAGGTGCAGGGCGGTCTCGCCGAAGGAGACGCGGTCATGGCGGCGTCGCGATCCAACGCTGCGCTCGCGGCCGGGCGCCGGTGGGTGGCCGAATGAACCTCGCGCTCCGAGACGTTCGCCGCCACGTGGCGCGCTTCGTCGGCACCGCGGCGGGGCTGGGGCTGCTCCTCACGGTCGTCGTCGCCATGCAGGGCATCTACGCGGGGTTGGTGGACGACGCCACCATCCTGACCCGGGCGATGCAGGCGGATCTCTGGATCGTGCAACGGGACACCCACGGCCCCTTCGCGGAGGGCTCGCGCCTGGACCCCAGCATCGAAGCGCGCGCTGCTGCGGTGCCCGGCGTGAAGAGCGCGCGCCCGTACACCTATCAGCTCATCCAGCGAGACCACGGGGACGCGGTGATGCGCATCGCGCTCGTGGGCCTCGGCTGGCCGGACGATCCCGGACGATCGCTCGCGCTCGTGAGAGGGCGGCGTCTCTCGCAGCCGCACGGCGAGATCATCGTCGACGCGTCGCTCGGGGTGGGCATCGGAGAGACTCTGGTGCTCGCGGACGAGCCCTATCGCGTCGTCGGGCTCACCAAGAACGCGCTCACCTCCGGCGGCGACTCGGTGGCCTTCATGACCGTCGCCGACACGCAGCTCGTAGCCCTCGACCAGCCGCCCGAGGCGACGATGCTCGAGCGCCAGCGCGTGCTCGAGCGCCTGCGCCGCACGGATCTCGGCCGTGGTCAGCCCTCGCTCGAAGAGCTCGCCACCGATCCTCGGTGGCGGCCGCCGTCGGTCTCCTCGCCGCCCATCGCAGCGGTGCTGGTCCAGGCCGACCCGCATCGCCTGGGCGAGGTGCGCGCGACCCTGGAGCGCTGGGGGGACGTGGCCGTCTACAGCCAGGCGGAAGAGGAGACGCTGCTCCTCGGAGGTGTCGTCGAGCGAGCACGCATGCAGATCGGGCTCTTCACCGTGATCCTCACGCTCACGGCCGCCGTGATCGTGATGATGGTCGTCTACAACCTCACGCTCGAGAAGACGCACGACCTCGCCGTCCTCAAGCTCATGGGCGCCCCGCGTCTGCGCCTGCTCGGCCTGGTGCTGCAACAGGCGTGGCTGCTGGGAGCGCTCGGCTACGGCGTCGCCTTCACGATCGGCGAGCTCGCGTTCCCGATGTTCCCGCGGCGCGTGCTCATCACGCCGGCCATCACGATGATCGCGCCCCTCGCCACCATGGCCATCGTGACCCTGGCGAGCATCCTCGGGCTCAGTCACGTCATGCGCATCGATCCGGCAAGCGCGCTGGAGGGCTGAAGATGGAAGCCGCGGTTCGCGCCGTCGATCTCCGAAAGACCTATGGGTCGGGATCGGCGGCCGTGACGGCGCTCGACAACGTCAGCCTCACGCTCGCGCCCGGCACCGTCGCCGCGCTGCTCGGGCCGAGCGGCTCGGGCAAGTCCACGCTCATCAAGGCGCTCGGCTTCGTCTCTCCGGCCGACACCGGGGAGGTGTTCTTCGAAGGGCGCCCCGTGGTCAAAGACGGCGTCCCGCTCGCCGATCTGGCCGGCCTTCGGAGGCGCCACCTGGGCTTCGTGTTCCAGAAGGCCAACCTCACGAGCTTCCTCACCGCACGGGAGAACGTCGAGATCGCCTGCCAGTTCGGCGGCAAGGATCAGGGGCGCCGGCGCGCGCGCGAGCTGCTCGGCTACCTCGACGTGCTCCACCGGGAAGACTCGTACCCGGAGATGCTCAGCGGCGGCGAGCAGCAGCGCGTGGCCATCGCCAGGGCGCTCGCGAACGAGCCCTCGCTGGTCCTCGCCGACGAGCCGACCGCCGCGCTCGACAGCGTACGCAGCCGGGCCGTGATGGAGCTCTTTCGCAAGGTGGCGCACGAGCGGGGCGCCGCCGTCCTGGTCGTCACGCACGACCACCGCGCCCTCGACGTATTCGACCTGCTCTACGAGATGGAGGACGGGCGACTCCGGCCCGCCGAGCACAAGGCGACGTGACCCGCCGGCCTCCACCAGCTCATCACCAGCGGATGCGGATCAGGTGACGCTTTGCTCCGCTTCAAGAGCTGAAGCACGCCGCGCGAGCTCGCCTCGAGCGCAACGCACCGGCGCGGCCTGCAAGCAGTGACGAGCGCGGCGCATGGCGCGCGGGGCTGGTCCGCGTGCGGTCCGCGCCGCAGCGAGCGAGCCAGTCCCGACGCTCTCACTCTCCGTGTGCTCTCGCGGGTTTCGAGTCCAGCGAGGTAATTGTCACTCGCTGCGCGCGCGGCGGGCACGAAGTTTGGAAGAGGGTGTGGGCGTTTGGAAGTCGACAGGAGAGGTCACCATGCTCGCACGCAATGCGATCAAGTCGTGGACGGTCATGCTCTCGGTGGGTGCGGGCGCGTGCGCCGGCAACCCTGGCTCGCCGGGGCCCGTGCCGGTCGATCCGGCGGCGAGCACTTCGGCGACGAGCGTCGCGGACGAGTCGCTGCGGTGCGACGGTCGCTCCCCCACGCTCTGTCCCGTGTTCGACTGGCAGGTGGTGGTGAACAACGGCGTCACGGTCCCGGGCGATAGCCGGAAGTTCAACAGCTACAACCAGCCCTCGGTGAACGTGGGCAAGCTCGTCGTGTTCCGCGCGCGGAGCAAGGGCGGCGCGGGGGGAGAGCCCGCTCACGGTGTCTTCACCCGCGACATGGCCGCGTTGACGCCCGTGACGACGGTCTTCGACCGCAACACCCTCGTGTCGCAGCCGAACAACCTCGGTACGATGTTCGTCGAGCCGCCGTCGTTCCCGCGCATCGACATGTGGTCGAGCACCCTCGCCTCCCGCGGGAACCACCCGCCGGTGTGGGAGTATCTACTTTCGGACGAGACCGAGACGCGCGCCGGGACCACCGGCGTCTACACCAACCCCTTCGGCAGTCTGATCACCGGCGCGAGCAACCTCGGCGCGGTGCCCGGCTTCGGCTTCTTCGCGGCTCCGGAGATGGGTGGCAAGTTCGACGTCTTCCCCGGCGCGCCTGCGGTGACCGACGGCGCCACGCTCGTGTTCAAGGGGAACTTCACGGTGGGCGACACGAGCAAGACCGGCGTCTACTACCGCGACCTGACGAACGCGGCGATCCCGCTCGACGGCGGCACTCCTCTCTCTCCTGCTGGCGGCACCGGGCCCGTGGTCCTCATCGCCGACAGCGACACGCTCATCCCCGGCACCGACACGCTGTTCGGTTCCACCGCGCCGCCGAGCGCGGTCGCGCGCCAGGCCGTCTTCGCCGGCTTCGACAACGAGGACGCGCCGACCCTGGGCGGCATCTACCTCGCGCCGCTGACCGGGCCGAGTCCGTCGCTCACCGCGCTGGTCAAGATCGGCGGCAAGGTGCCGGGCGAGAACAGTGCCGTGTTCAGCAAGCTCGGTGAGGGCGTCTCCTTCGACGGGCGCTTCGTCGCCTTCTGGGGCGCCTGGGGCTCCGAGACCAAGACCCTGGTCCTGCAGTGTCCCGACGAGGGAAACAAGCCAAGGCTCGCGTACTGCAGGGAACAGTACCCCAACGGCTTCACGACGACGGTCCCGTTGCACCAGGGCATCTTCGTCCACGACATCTGGACCCGGCAGACGCGGGTGATCGCGAAGGCGCCCCACGACTACGATGACTTCGTCTACTGGAACTTCTCGGGCAAGGTCCCCGGCACCGGCGGATCGGAAGAGGAAGGCGAGCCGGCGCGCTGGCGTTTCGCCAGCTTCGTGGCGGTGTCCGGCCTGGTCGACGGGCAGCTGAGCGACGCGGCCTTCCACACCGCCTTCAAGGCCAGGACGGGCTCGGTGGTCGACGGCGCGTACGCGAACCCGGTCGACGGCATCTACCTGCGCAAAGGGCCCGGCAGCTCACCGTTCGCGAAGGTGGTCGAGAGCGGCATGGACGGGACCGTGATCGATCCCGGTGCCGTCTACCTCGACGAAGAGACCGGCCTTCCCGTGGAGCTGCCCGTCACGGAGATGGGCATCGAGCGCGACGGCTTCCGAGGCAACTCGCTCACCGTCAACGTGACCATGGGCACCGAGGAGGCAGGCTGGGCCGGGATCTACCTGACGACGGTGCCGGAAGAAGAGCAATAGCGCTACTTGGTCGCTGTCGTGGGGTCGTACGCGATGCGCTCCTGCGCGTCCTTGATCACGTCCGCCCTGAGGATCCACACCGAGCGGTTCTGGTTGCGGCGCCACCGATCGGCCTCGTCGCGGAAGTGCGGGCTCTGGTTGTCCCACACCTCGCCGCCCGGCAGCGCGTTGCGCGAGACGGGCGCGGGCGACTGCACGTCGGCGACGAAGCGCTGCGTCGGGCCGCTGCCGTAGGTGAAATCCTGGTTGGCGAGCGAGCTCGACTCGCCGAAGTTGGCGACGTCGATGGTCGCAAGATCGCCATGGCGCGGGAAGCCGTTCGGGAACGTCTGGTCGCCGTTCGGCGGGATCGAGAGCGTGCCCCAGAGCGGGACGAGCGCCGAGAACGTGAGCGTGTGGGGGATGCCCCAGCGCCACTTGTTGCGGTCGGTGCCGTACTTGCCGTTCAGGTAGTCGAGCGCGTCGAGCAGCGAGGTCACGGCGAGCTGGCTCGAGGTCTCGATCGCCGGCGTCGTCAGGTCGTCGAAGAGCGAGCTCTCCTTGGACGTCGCGTCGTACGTGGCGAGCTTCGTCGCGTCCGGGGCGGTCCAGATGTAGGCCAGCGCGCGCACCCGGTCGAAGCCGCGCTTCATGGCCGTGACCTCGTCGCCGAAGGTGAGCCAGGTCATCCGCGACAGCCAGACGTGGAACAGGAGCGTGGCCTGGCTCGCCGTCGTCTTCTTCGGATCCGGGTCGAGCGAGTTGTCGTCGGGGTTGATCCCGCTCTCCGAGAAGTAGTCGCTGTCGTTGGCCCACGAGCTCATCCAGGAGAGGATCGCGCTGACGTTCGCGGCCGAGTAGCGCGGGTCGGCCACGAGGGCGGCGAGGTCGGGGTGGGTGCCCGGCGTCAGGCGCTCGGCCTCCGCGGCGTTGATCGCGTCCACCAGCTTGGGCGCCAGCATCGAGCCGATCGGCGAGTGCACGTCGGCCTGGATGCTCGCCATGTCGTCCGGCGTGGCCGGGTGACCGAGGGTCGTGAGCCGGTGGGTGATGCGTCCGACGCGGAAGCCCCAGTCGAAGTCGCCGCCGATGTAGACCGGATCGCCGTTCGGCAGCTTGTCGTTCGACGGATCGTTGTCGAGCGTGACGCCCACCTGGTCCGCGTTCGCCGTGGCGACGAAGCCCTGCGCCGGGTTCTTGACGTGCGGGACGTAGGCCTCCTCGAGGTTGCCCGTCCACTCGGCGGTCCCGTCGCCGGGCAGCACGAACATCGGCAGCGTGCCGGTGTACTTGGACGCGTCCCACGCGACGGCGCCGGGGGCGCGCTTCGGGATGATCGACTGCGAGGTGTAGAAGATGTTGCCCTGATCGTCCGCGCTGACCCAGTTCTGCGCGCCCACGCCGAAGTCGCGCATCGCGGTGCGCACGTCCTCGACGGTCTTCGAGCGCTCGAGGCCCTGGATCGCGACGAGCTCCTTCGACGGCGCGAGGCCCGTCCAGCGGTACGAGAGCGCGCCCTTCGACGGATCCGGCGGGACGACGGCGTGGTTGACGATGTTCGGGATGATCGGCCCGTGGTGCGGGACGACCAGCACGTCGTACGGGACGGTCGGCCCGTTGGCGACGGCGATGTCCTCGTGGACCTTCTGGATCGGGACGTTGCCGCCGTTGAACACGACGTTGGCGCCGTCGGGCGTGAGCGTCTCGGAGTAGACGTCGGTCACGTCGTAGCCGGCGGTGGTCGCGCCCCACGCCACGTGCTCGTTCTCGCCGAGGATGACGACCGGGATGCCGGGGAAGGCGAGCCCCGCGACCTCGAGGTCGTCCGAGTTGTCCTGTCCGGCGGGAGCGTGCACCGAGAGGTGCACCATCCAGAAGACCGAAGGCGCCGAGAGCGACAGGTGCGGATCGTTCGAGACGAGCGGGTGCCCGTCGGCCGACATGCCCGGCCCCACGACCCAGTTGTTCGAGCCGCGCGTGACGAGGTCGCCGAAGATCGTGTTGATCGCCTCCTGCGCGTCGCGCCAGCCCTTGGTCGCGGCGAGGAGCTCCGGCGGCACCCTCACGTTGCTCGCCTTGGTGATGGCGGGCTTCTGCGCGGCGGACTTGCCGTGGACGGTGAAGCCCTGCGTGAGCGTCGTGTCGTTGGGGAAGCCGCCCGGCAGCACCAGCGTCGGATCGAGCGGCGCGAAGCGCAGCACGTCGCGCTCCATCCCGGCGCGGCGCACGAGCTGCGGATCGCTCGCAGTCGAGTTGAACGCGGCGCGCGCCTTGTCGAGCAGGTCCTGGCGATCGATGTCGCTGCCCGCGTCGAACGAGAGCGCCTCCGACTGCAGCCGCGCGATGGCGAGCGTGTCGGCGCACGTCCACGGCGTCAGCAGGGAAGGCTTGAAGCCGACGACCGCCTTCGGCAGCGATTCGTCGCCCGACTGCACCCGCGCGTAGTACGCCGAGATGCCGGCCGCGTAGGCGTCGATGTCCCTCTTGTCGGTGCCGTTCGGGTCGAGCGCGTCGCACATCTGCTGCGCGACGCGCGTGAGGCCGATGGTGCGCGCGCTGATGTCGTCGTCGATGAGGCTGGGCGAGAGATCGCCGAAGGCCTCCGCCATGCGGCCCTCCGCGTTGCGGCGGATCAGCTCGAGCTGGACGTGGCGGTCGCGGCCCATCTGGTAGCCCATCGCGCACATCGCGTCGGGCACCGTCGTCGCGTAGACGTGCACCATCCCGAAGGAGTCGCGGACGACGTCGACCGGGCCGCTCACGCACGGGAGCTTTTGGGTCTCCGTGATCGGGACGGAAGTGTCTCCGAGGGGACGGGCTGGCGCGGCCGGCGTCGAGCTGCACGCGAGGTGCTGCGGAGCGAGGATGGAAGTGGCGAGTAGGGCAAGAAGTCCGAGGCGGCGCATGGCGCGGCAATGTACCCCAAAGATGAGCCGAGGGGACTACTCAAGGGCCGGGAAATGCCCTAGAGCCAGGACCTCCAAATCGACAGAACAGGGAGGCCACACCATGGTCATCAGCAAGGCGAGCGCTCAGTGGATCGGCAACTTCAAGGGCGGTCACGGCACGATGAAGCCGGCCCACGCGGCCGAGATCGCGTTCTCCGCGGGGACGCGCTTCGAGGGCCAGGACGGCAGCACCCCCGAAGAGCTCATCGGCGCCGCGCTTGCGGGGTGCTTCTCGATGGCCCTGTCGGTGGGGCTGGAGAAGGCGGGAGCCGCGCCGAAGAACATTCGCACGTCGGCGGACGTGAAGATCGAGAAGCTCGAGGCGGGCTTCACCATCACCTCCATCGCCCTCGTCAGCGAGGTCGAGGCCTCCGGGATCGACGAGGCGAAGTTCCAGGAGGTCGCCGCGGCCACGAAGAAGGGCTGCCCCGTCTCGAGGGCCCTCGCGAGCGTCTCGGAAATCACGTTGAAGGCGACGCTCAAGGCGTCGTGACGGTCGGGCGTCAGCGAGGCGGGGTTCGCCCGGCCTCGCGCAGCAGCCCGCCCACCATCTCGAGCCGGCCGCGAAGCCCGGCGTCTCGCTCGATCCCCTCGAGCGTCGCCGGGAGCCGATAGCACCAGTTGTGCCCGCCCACGGTGTTGGGCGTGTTGATGCGCCGGCGCTCGCCGAAAATCTCCGGCGCCAGCATCATCGCCAGCGTGGAGCGCGCCCCGAACAAGAGACGCAAGAGCGCGCGCTCGCGTTCGC
Organism: Polyangiaceae bacterium; assembly: GCA_035470765.1. Lineage (GTDB taxonomy): Bacteria > Myxococcota_A > Polyangia > Polyangiales > Polyangiaceae > DASXHD01. The sequence continues at coordinate 15,462 of DATIQP010000067.1, forward strand.
CCTCGACGGCGTCGACCGAGGTGTTCGCGAGCGCCGCCAGCGACGCGCGGTCACGCGGCGGCAGCTCGTCGTAGAACGCGAGCAGCGGCGGCGTGTCGTGCGTGCTGTACGACGCGACCGACAGTGCGGGAAACTCGCGCGGATCGCGCATGGTGCCGTCCGGCTCCTTCTCCCAGGGGAGGATCTTGTAGCCGGGCATGCCGAGGTCGGCGAGCGCCGAGCGGACGAAGCGCGGGATGACGCCGAGGTCCTCGGCGATGAACTCGGCGCCGTTCGCCGCCTCCTTCATCGCCTTGAGCAGGCGCCGCCCGTGCGCCTCCTGCTCGGTCTCGTCCTTCGGATCGAAGTCGCCGAGCGCCGTGCCCTGGCGCACGTACTGGCGGAAGTAGCCGACCACGTGATCGAGGCGGAAGCCGTGGTAGAGGCGCGCGGCGTGCGCGACGCGAGCACGGATCCACGCGTGCTGCTCCGCGGCGAGCGCCTTCCAGTCGTACGGCGGAAGCCCCCAGGACTGCCCCGTCTCGGAGAACTCGTCGGGCGGCGCGCCGAGATCGAGCTCCTGCAAGAACAGCCGGGAGTGCGACCAGACGTCGGCGCTCTCGCGGCCGACGACGAAGGGCAGGTCTCCGAAGAGCATGACGCCGTCGCGTCGCATGGCGTCGCGAGCCTCGGCCCATTGCTCGAAGAGCTGCCACTGCAGGTACTTGTGGAAGAGCACCGAGTGCTCGAGGCGCGCGCGCGCCTCCGCGAGCGTCGCCGGATCGCGCGTGCGCTCGGCGAGCGGCCAGAACTTCCAGCCGTGATCGTTGCTCTCCTGTCGGATGGCGACGTAGAGCGCGAGGTCGTCCTCCCAGAGCTCTTCGCGCGCCGAGAACGCCCGCAGCTGCTTGGCGCGAGCCGTGTCTTTGCGCCACTCGCGCTCCACGAAGTTGCGGAAGGCCGCCTCGAGCACGCGCATCTTGAGCGGACGGACGGCGGCGTAGT
>DATIQP010000068.1:0-7225 GCA_035470765.1 Polyangiaceae bacterium
AGGCTGCTCGGGCCGTTCAACGACAAGGACGCGACCAAGGAGTTCGGCAACTCGATCGGCGTCGACTTCGGCACCGGCAAGAACCTGGGCCTGCCGGACGGGCGCTTCGAGCTGAAGATCGTGGACGAGGACGCGAAGATCAACGTCAACCTCGGCGCGTCGAACGACATCGCCCACATCCGCCTCGCCAACGAGGTGATGGCGGTGATGAGCCCACTGCAATACAACCCGCTCTTCGAGCAGCGCGATACGTCGGGCAACTACAACGACCGGCTCACGATCTGCGCGGCCATGATCGACTGGGCCGACGTCGACGAGCAGCAGATGAACTGCAACACGCAGCAAACCAGCGGAGTGAGCACGTCGGCCGTCGAGGACAGCTACTACCAGCTTCTCGCGGTCAAGCCCTACCGCCGCAAGAACGCGCCGTTCGACTCGCTCGAAGAGCTGCACATGGTGCGTGGCGTGAGCGACGATTTCTGGGCGACGTTCGTCGACCCCGATCCGACCAACCCCGACAAGCGCGTCATGACCGTCTGGGGTCAGGGCGCCATCAACGTCAACAGCGCCAACGCGCAGACGCTGCTCGGCGTCGTGTGCTCGGGGGCCCCCGCCACGCCGATGTGCATCGACCCCAACCAGGCGAGCATGTTCCTGATGGGGGTGACGATGGCGAAGGGCATCACGATGGGCGCCCCGCTCTTCGCCTCGGCGCAGGACTTCATCGCGACCGTGAAGGGGCAGGGGATGATCGGGACCGTCCTCAAGGGGATGGGCCTGATGCCCGTGACGCAGTTCCTCTCCGAGGCGGAGTTCGCCAAGACGATCACGACCGAGAGCAAGGTGTTCTCGATCTATGCGGTGGGCGTCGTGAAGGGCTACAAGCGCGAGACGCGACTGCGCATCACGACCGTGGTCGATTTTCGCGCGACGCCTCCGCTGGGCAGCGGGATGCCCATGGTATCCCAGGGCGCCGGCATCCCTCCCGCCGCAGGCGCTGCCGCTGCGCAGGCAATGCAACAAGGGGCAATAGCGGCTGCGCTTCAGCCCAGCACGGGCGGGACCGTGCTTTACTACCGGATCGAGTAATGGCCAGGTACCTCGGGATTGACATCGGTACGACGAGCATCAAGGCAGCGATGATCCGCACGGCCTACCGCAAGCTCACGCTCGAGGGCATTGCCGAGGTCCGTGTGGAGCAGGACCGCGCGGCCGCGATCCGCGAGGCCGCGCAGAAAGCGCTCGGCACCGGCGCGGCCGACGGCGTGGCGACGTCGCTCCCCGGGACGAAGGCCACGCTCCGCACCGTCCGGATCCCCGAGAGCGCGCTGCGCCAGCTCGCGGACGTGCTGCCCTTCGAGCTCGAGGCGCAGCTCCCCTTCGATCTCAGCGATGCCGTGCTCGACTATCGCCAGCTCTCGGTGGGCGCGAACGAAGAGGGCGTCCCCATCCTCGCGGCCGTGGCCCGCGTCGAGGACGCCAAGGAGCGCATCGAGGCCGTGAAGGCCGCGCTCGGCGTCGAGCCGGAGCGGCTCGGGGTGGGCGCCTTCCCGCTCGCCCAGCTCGCTCCGTTCGCGAGCCTGCTCGGCGAGGCCCCGGTGGCGGCCCTGCTCGACCTCGGCACACGGACGAGCGACCTGCTCTTCCTGCAACGCGGCGAGCCCGTCTTCTCGCGCACGCTCTCGCTCGGCACCGAGGGCCTGCCCGCGGGCGCCGCCAAGCTCGCCCGCGAGATCCGCCTCTCGCTCGCCGCCTTCCGCGCGCAGGGCGGCGAGCCGCCGAACGAGCTCTACCTCTGCGGCGGCGGCGCGTTCGTCTCGGGCGCGGAGGCGTTCCTGTCGGCCGAGCTCGAGCGGCCGGTGCGCCGCCTGCCCGCGCTCTCGATCGAGCTCTCCGAGAGCGTTGGGCCGCTCGCGCACAGCCTCCCGCTCTTCGCCGAGGCCGTCGGCCTCGCGCTCTCGCTGACGAGCCGCGACGGGCTCAACCTGCGACAGGGCCCGCTCGCCTACGAGCGCGGCTACGCCTGGCTGCGCGAGCGCATCCCCGTCCTGGTCGGCCTCGGCGCCGCCATCGTCGTGAGCATCGTCTTCTCGTCGTGCACGGGCATCTACGCCGCGTCCAAGGACCGCACCGCGCTCGAGGGCGCGCTCTCGAGCGTGACCGGTGAGGTCTTCGGCGAGCCGACGACGAGCGCCGATCGCGCGCAGGAGCTGCTCGCGGCGCAGAGCGCCATCGAGGAGGACCCGATGCCGCACGCGGACGCGTTCGACGTGATGGTGCGCCTCTCGGAGCACATCCCGCAGTCGATGACGCACGACATCGAGGAGCTCGACGTGCAGAAGAACCACGTCGTCGTCCACGGCGTCGTCGGCACCATCCCCGAGGCGCAGTCGATCGCGACGACGCTCGCGACCGAGAAGTGCTTCGCGAACGTCAAGATCGCCCGCACGAGCCAGGTCGTCGGCGGCGACCGCCAGAAATACGTCCTCGAGTTCGATCTGAAGTGCCCCGAGGATCAGAAGCCCGAGAAGAAGAAGAGCTCCACCGGCGAGGCCAGCGCCAGCGCCAGCGCGGGAGGCACCTGATGGCCGCCGGCAAGACCTTCTTCGAACGCTTCGGCCTGAACCCGCGCGAGCAGCGCCTGGCGCAGATCTTCGCGGTCGTGCTCGGCGCCTTCCTGGTGCTGGGCCTGCCGATCGGCCTCGAGGCGTACGTCGCCGCCAAGCGCAGCGACAACAACGCGCTGCGCGACGCGCTTGACCAGGTACAGTCCAGCCGCGCCAGCATGCGAGAGCACCAGGCGAAGCGCGACGCCGTCACGGCGCGCTACGCGCGCAAGGCCCCCGAGCTCGCCGGGTACCTCGAGCAGATGGCGCGCAAGCAGAAGCTCGAGGTCACCGACTCCGTCGACCGGCCGCCGCTGCCGATCGGCAAGCAGTACACGGAGCGCTCGACCGTCATCCACCTCAAGAAGGCCGGGATGCTCTCCATCTCGAAGTTCATGGAGGCGATCGAGCAGAGCGGCTCGCCCGTCGCCATCACGCGCCTCAACATCCGCAAGCGCACCGGCGAGCCCGACTCCTACGACGTCGAGCTCGGCGTCTCGGCCTACGACCGCGTCGAGAAGAGCACGAAGACCGGGGGCAAGGACGCAGGCGCCGGAGGGGCCAAGCCGTGAAATACAAGGAGTGGCTTCGCCGCTACGGCAAGTGGGTGGGCTACCCGCTGTTCTACTTGTTCACCTTCGTCCTCTTCCTCCGGCTGGTGTTCCCGTACGAGCGGTTGCGCGACCGCATCGTCTACGGCTTCAACTCGCAGGCGCGCTCGGGCACCGCGCAGCAGGAGCTCCAGATCGACGAGGTGCGCGGGTACTGGCTCACGGGTGTGCGCGTCACCGGCATTCGCCTCATCAGCGCGCCGACCGAGCCCGGCAAGCCGCCGGGCGAGATCAAGGTCGACGAGGCGCGCCTCAAGGTCGGCGTGCTCGCCGCCATCTTCGGCCGCACGTCGGCGAGCTTCCAGGTCGACGCGATGGGCGGCGAGATCGACGGCACCTACGACGAGAGCAGCAAGGAGCGCGCGGTCGACGTCGACTTCGACGGGATCGAGCTCAAGAACCTCGACGCGCTCACGCAGACCGTCGGCCTGCCGGTCGAGGGCAAGGCGCACGGCACCATCAACCTCACCATGCCGGAAGGAAAGGCGTCGAAGGGCTCCGGCGTGGTCAACGTCGAGGTGAACGACACCGCCATCGGCGACGGCAAGGCCAAGCTGAAGAACGCGCTCGACTGGCCCAAGCTCAACGTGGGTCAGCTCACCTTCAACGCGGAGGCGAAGGAGGGCGTCCTGAAGGTCACCAAGTTCTCCGCGGGGGGCAAGGATCTCGAGCTCTCGGGCGACGGCAAGGTGCAGATGCGCGATCTGTCGACCGAGAGCGGTCTCGACATCAACCTCAAGTTCAAGATCAACGACGGCTACCGGGGCAAGAGCGAGATGACCAAGGCGCTCTTCGGCGCGCCGGGCTCCGCCAAGGGCGGCGACATCGATCGCTTCGTCCCCGAGATGCGCTCGGCGCACCGCTCCGACGGCTTCTACGCGTTCCGCATCCAGGGGCTGCTCGGCCACCCGCGCTTCGAGCCGGAGTCGGGCATGGGCGGCCGGCCCGAACGGGAGATGATTCGGCGCGCGCCGGCGACGCCCGAGGAGCCATGACCCCCCTCACTGCCGCACGCTCGAGCCGATGATTCCTCCCCGCGGCATGCTCGTCGGCGTGTGCCACCTGCCGCCGCTGCCCGGCAGCCCGCGCGCGCCGCGCCGCGCGATGCACGACGCCATCGCCCGCGCGGAGAAGGACGCACGCGCGCTCGCGGCCGCCGGCTTCGACGCGATGCTGATCGAGAACTTCGGCGACGCGCCGTTCTTCGCCGACGAGGTGCCCGAGATCACCGTCGCCGCGATGACCGCGTGCGTGCTCGCCGCGCGCGCCGCCGCCCCGCGCCTGCCCGCCGGGGTCAACATCTTGCGCAACGCGGCCGCGTCGGCGCTCGCGGTCGCAGCGGCGACCGGGGCGCGCTTCGTCCGCGTCAACGTCCTCTCCGGAGCGCGCCTCACGGATCAGGGCGTGATCGACGGGCGCGCCGGGGAGGTCCTGCGGCTGCGCCAACAGATCGCGCGGGAGGTCGAGGTGTGGGCCGACGTGGACGTGAAGCACTCGGCGCCGCTCGCGCCGCGGCCCATCGAAGAAGAGGTGCGCGAGCTCGAGGAGCGCGCGCTCGCGGACGCCGTGCTGGTGACCGGCGCGGGGACCGGCGTCGCCGTGGCCGACGACGATCTCTCGCGCGTGCGCGCGGCCGCGAAGGGGCCGGTGCTGGTGGCGAGCGGAGCGACCCAGAAGACGGCGCGCGCGCTGCTCGCTCGGTGCGACGGCGTGATCGTCGGGACCGCGATCAAGCGCGGGCGGCGCGCGGGCGCGGAGGTCGACGCCGCGCTCGCGAGGCGATTCGTCCAGACGGCGCGCGGGCGCGGCAGGGCGTGAACGACGCGGGCTGGGCCGACGCTCAGCCCGGCCGTCGTCCGGTCCGCGGCGAAGCTCCGGCCCGCATCTCTTCCAGCACCTGCCGCTGGCGCGCGGCCTCGAGCGCGAGGTCCACCGCCTTGCGCCGCGCCTCCACGCGCTCGCCGAGCTGCTTGGCCACGAAGCGCGCGACGTCCGCCGTCTTCACCGGCTTGCCGCTCGCAGCGAGCGCGCCCTCCAGCAGCTGCTGCACGTGCTCCGCCGTCGGGATCCGCCGCTCGACGTCGCGCACCAGCGTCCGCGCGACGAGGTCGCGCACCCCAGGCGGCACGTCGTCCGGCAGGGGCGCCGGCGCGCCATCGCCCGTGAGCCGTTCGAGCGTCTCCCCGGGGGTCGCTCCCTCGAACGGCGGCGCCCCCGCGAGCGCGTGGTACAGCACCGCGCCGATGCTCCACACGTCCGCGCGCCGGTCCGCGGGCTCTCCGAGCGCCTGCTCCGGCGCCATGTAGAGGATCTTGCCCTTGAAGAGGCCGGCGTTCGCGCCGCCCGCGACGCCGAAGTCGATGAGCTTGGCCTCCCCGCGCGCGCTCACCAGGATGTTCTGCGGCGAAACGTCGCCGTGCACGACGCCCAGGAGCGCGCCGCTGCGGTCGCGCAGCTCGTGTGCGGCGTGCAGCCCGGCGCACGTGTCGGCGAGGATGCGGCACGCGATGCCGACGGGGAGTGGCTGCGCGGACGCGCGCAGCAGCTTCGACAGCGAGTCGCCGTCCACCCATTCCATCGCCAGGTAGAGCACGTCGCCCTCCTCGCCGAGGTCGAGGATCTGCGCGACGTTCGGGTGCGTGATGCCCGAGGCGATACGGGCTTCGTCGAGGAACATCTGCTGAAAGCGCAGATCGCTCGCGTACAGCGGCAGGATCGTCTTGACCGCGACGAGCTTCTCGAAGCCGTGCTTGCCGTGCTGGCGGGCGAGCCACACCGACGCCATGCCGCCCTGCGCGATCGGGCAGAGCAGCTCGTATCGATCGAGCCTGTGACCAGGCTCGAGCTTCGGCTCCTCGTTCATGGCGCTCGAGGGAAGTGTACCGGCTCTCGGCCGCGCGCAGGCAGCCGAGCGGGTGAGTGGATGTGTGTGCGAGGCCGTCAGCCGGAGCGGCGCCGCGAGCCCTCGCCGAGGATGCGGGCGATGGCCTCGGGGTCGAGGGCTCGCTTGCGGAGGCGATCGAGGGTGGCGTCGCGGTCGGGGGAGACGGAGGCTGAGGCGGAGACGGCTGCGGGCTCGGGGGCGGCCTCGGCTGCGGGCTCGGAGGCGGCCTCGGCTGCGGGCTCGGAGGCGGCCTCGGCTGCGGGCTCGGAGGCGGCCTCGGCTGCGGGCTCCGGCTCGGGCGGCGGTACGGGGACGGCGTGGACGTCGGAGCTGGAGACGGGAATTTCCGGAACGCCGTTGAGGCTGTCGCTGCTCGGCGCCGGGGGCGGTGGAGGCGGGGCTGGCATCGGGGGCGGGGCCACGCTTCGCCTTGCGGCGGCAGGCAGCGGCGGCGGCATCGAGCGCTTCGGCATCGCAGCGATCCGGTCGACCAGCGCCTTGGACTTCGAGTCGAGGCGAGTGAAGCGCAGCGACAGGCCGCCCTCGTGGCCGTGCGCCGGCTCCCTGTAGCCCACGACGCGGCCCTCGCCGCGCAGCAGCGGTACGCCGGACGCCAGGGCCACCTCGAAGCGCAGCACCGCTCCATCGGGCCGGCGCTGGGCGCCGACGAGCGTCACGCCGGTGCGCGAGATCGTGTCGCGCTCGTGCCTCAAGAACTCGTCCTCGGTCTGGTAAGGCCGGGTGATGCGGATCGCGACCGGGGGTTTGGCGTCGGCCATTGGCGAATAGGATACGCAAGATCGCGGCTTCGTGAAAAACTGCGTGCGATGGCGGCTTCCAGAGTGCTCATCCTGGGCGGCGGATCGCGCGAGCACGCGCTCGCCGCGCGCATCGCCGGCGAGGGGCACGCGGTGCTCGCGATGCCTGGAAACGCGGGCACGGCGGGAATCGGCCGCAATCTGCCGGGCCGGCCCGACGCGGTCGAGGCGGTCGTCGCCGCCGCGAAGGAGCACGGCGTCGATCTGGTCGTGGTGGGGCCGGAAGCGCCGCTCGTGGCAGGCGTCGTGGACGCGCTCGAGGCGGCGGGAATCCGCGCCTTCGGGCCGCGCCGCGCCGCGGCCGCG
>DATIQP010000069.1:0-6071 GCA_035470765.1 Polyangiaceae bacterium
GGGTCGGCGAGGAAGTTCTTCACGGCGTTGTCGGCGACGACCGAGAACCAGTCCTGCACCGTGCGCATCGTCTGGCGCTCGTCCACGACGAGCTCGCCCGTCTGGCGCGCGCCGACCTGCATCGGTACGAGCGCGGTGCCCGTCCCGACGTTGTCCTCGGTGTCCTTCGGAGGCTGAAACAGGCGCGTGCCGCCCTGGCGCGGGTGCCTGACGAGCAGCTTCGCGGCCAGGTCGCTGCCGTTGCGCACGCGGTACTTGGTCTGCGTGACGGCGTCGCGCTCGATCCAGAGCTCGCTGTTGTCGATCTTGGCGACACGCTCGCCGAGCTGATCGTACTTGCGCTCCTGCTCGACGGCGATCGCGCGCTCGAGCGCGAAGGGCACCGTCGCCGTGGCGCCCTCGGGGAGCGGGTCGACCATCCCCTGCCCCAGGAACGCGCCCTGCTGGAAGACCGCGATGGGTCCGCGCTCGAGCGCGCCGCCGGTGCGATTCGCGAAGCGGGCGACGCGGAACGGATGCGACGTCGAGTCGGCGACGCCGCCGTCCGGCGCGAAGAGGAAGATGGCTTCGCCGGGCACCGGTCGCGAGGCGAGCATGACCATCGTCGCGCTCCTGTCCGGGATGGTGACCGGCGAGGGCAGATCGTAGCGCGTCGTGCCGCCCTCCATCGCGATGGCCGCCAGCGACCGGAGATCGCGCGGCGCGGACGGGCCGGCGGCCGGGGGCGGAGGGGGCGCGCGATCCGCCAAGCGGTGCTGCAATCCGGCGCGGCCTCCGCCGGCGGCGATCGGAGCGGGCGCTGCGGCCGACGGGGCCGACGTGGAGGAGCGCGTGCGCGGGCCACGCGTGGCGTGCCCCGCTCGGCCCGACTTGTCCGCCGGCTTGTTCTGCGCGACGGCGTCCTCCTCGTCGGGGACGGCGTCGGCGTCGGTGTCCGTTCCCTCGCCGGCCTCCGCGCGGGCTTGCTGCTGCTGCAGCGACGTCTCCGAACGGGGGACGGCGGCGATGACCTCGCCCATGTCGGTCACCGTCGGTCGAGGCGGGATGACGGCCTCGCCGAGCTGAGCCTGGAACGCGAGCGGCGCGCCGGCGACGAGCGACAGCGTCACGTTCTTCCAGTCCTCGCCGGAGAGGTTCTGGACGATCCCCCACGCCTGCAGCTCGGCCTCGCCCTTGTCCTTGACCACGAGGCGGTAGGACGGCTTCCACACCGGCGACTCGGCGACGTAGCCGATTTGCAGGTCGTGCTCCTTGCCGTCGAGGCTGAGGACCACCGTCTTCATGCCCTTCTTCTCGTCCTCGTTCATCTGGTCGCGCGGCTTGGGCTCGTCGTCCGCGAGCGGGAAGGCCGCGGCCTTCACCGAGCTGCCGCCCTGCTCCATCACCGCGAGCGTGGCCAGGAAGTCTCCGACCTCGCCCTCGCGCATCTTGAAGCGCACGTCGGCCTGATCGACGCGCCCGGCGCGCTCGAAGTAGCCCACACCATTGCGGTAGATGACCACCCTCCGCAGCGGCAGCGCGTCCGCGGAGACGATCGCGCTCTTGCCGCACCCAAGCGCCCCGAGCGACACTGCCCCGATCACGATCCACGAATGACGTGCGCGCACGACCACCTCCGCTACCGAATTACGTTTCGAGCCCTACAGAGATCTACGCGAAAGAGTCGCGCGTCCTGCCATCATGCGCGCGGCGCACGAGCTCTGGCATGAAAATCGCTGTGCCGAGCCCTTTCGCGATGTTACGTTTCTGATCACCGCGGCAACCCGCCGCGAAGCAGGTTTGGCGGTCGATGGAGATTAAGCAGCAACTCAAGATGAGCCAGCAGCTGGTGATGACACCCCAGCTGCAACAGGCCATCCGGCTCCTCCAGCTGTCGCGTCTCGAGCTCATCGACGAGATCCGCAAGGAGCTGGATGCCAACCCGTTGCTGGCCGACGACGAGGTCGAGCCCCGTCCCCCCGGGTTGAACAAGGAGGGCGCCGTCGAGCGGGATCCGGTGGTCCAGCAGAGCGAGGAGGGCATCGGTCTCGCCGAGCGCCTCCACAACAAGACCGAAGAGCTCGCCCGTGTCTCCGAGGAGAAGCGCGTCAACGAGATCGACTGGGAGCAGTTCCTCGAGAACCGCAGCCTCCAGCAGCCCCTGCCTCAGGCGCGCGGCGGCTTCGAGGACCTGCCGCCCATCGAGCAGAACCTCACCAAGATCGAATCCCTCGTCGACCACCTCCGCTGGCAGCTCCAGCTGAGCGACTTCACCGACTCCGAGCGCCGCTTCGCAGAGCTCGTGCTCGGCAACCTGGACGAGAACGGTTTCCTGGACCTCGCCGGCACCGAGCGCGAGGACGGCTCGCGCACCCCGGACCTCACCCTCGCGGACCTCGCCCACGAGGCGGACCTCGAGCTCGAGGACGCCGAAGAGGTCCTGCGCATCATGCAGGAGTGGGACCCGCCCGGGGTCTGCTCGCGCGATCTTCGCGAGTGCCTGAAGGTGCAGGCCGAGATGTTCGGCTGCGACGACCTCGAGGTCGAGATCATCGACAAGCACCTGCACAACCTCGAAAAGCACAACTATGCGGCGATTTCGCGCGATCTGAAGGTGCCGCTCGAGGACGTGTACGAGGCGGTCAAGGAGATCCAGAAGCTCGAGAGCCGCCCCGCGCGCAACTTCGTCGAGACGGACGACAAGACCATCGCCATCACGCCCGACGTCTACGTCGTCAAGGACGGCGACAAGTGGGTCGTGACGGACAACGATCGCGGCGTGCAGCGCCTCTACATCAACGAGACGCTCACCAAGCAGCTGCTCAAGGACCCCGGCGCCAAGGAGTTCATCGGCGAGAAGCTCCGCAACGCGCAGTGGCTGATCCGCGCGATCGAGCAGCGCCGCAAGACCATCATCCGCGTCACCGAGTGCATCGTCGAGAAGCAGCGCGACTTCTTCGAGCGCGGCGTCGCCCACCTCAAGCCGATGATCCTGCGCGACGTGGCGGACACCGTCGGGATGCACGAGTCCACGATCAGCCGCGTGACGACCAACAAGTACGTCCACACGCCGCAGGGGCTGTTCGAGCTGAAGTACTTCTTCAACTCCTCCATCCGGCGCACCGCCGACGAGGACATCGCCTCCGAGAGCGTCAAACAGGCGATCAAGAAGATCATCGACGACGAGGACAAGCTGAACCCCCTCAGCGACCAGGCCATCGTGGAGATGCTCTCCAAGCGAGACGGCATCCAGATCGCCCGCCGCACCGTCGCCAAGTACCGCGAGATGCTTGGGATCCTCTCCTCCGGCAAGCGCAAGAAGGTCTTCTAGGAAGGCCTCGCCCGGAGCTCGCCGCCAACGGCGACGGCGACGAAAAACGTGGGCTATTGGGGCCCATGCAAGGGCCGTGACAACGGCTCGCGGCGATTTTGGTGATTTTCTCGCAATAAGTTCGCCGAACCGGCGTTACTCTTTTGAATGAATGACGGCCGTTGTCGCAGGGCACACGGTTGATCTCCGAGCGCGCAAGGACGCGTCGGCCGAGACGCCGACCCCTATGCCGAGCCTCGCGAGAGCGAAACCGAACCGGCCGTCGCAGGATGCGGGCGCGTGGAGCGGAGCTCCACGCGCGCGTTAGGAGGCACACGATGAACATCGCGATCACCTTCCGTCAGATGGATCCGACCGACGCAGTAAAGGGCTACGCGCAGGACAAAGTCAGCCGGCTCCAGAAGTTCTTGCGGCAACCGATGAAGGGACAGGTGACGCTCAGTTGTCAGAGTAGGGAGCACTGTGCCGAGGTCGACATCCACGCCGGCGGCTCGCACTACCACGCGCACGAGAAGAGCGAGGACATGTACGCCTCGATCGACAAGGTCATGGACAAGCTCGAGCGGCAGATCCGCGGGAGCAAGGCCTCGAAGAAGGGCCAGGAGCGGGCCTCCGAGCGGCTGCTGGGCGGCGGCGCCGGCAGCGAGGAATAACGACCTGAGCCGTCGGGGGACGCATTCCCCAGCCCCATCTTGCCTCGCGCCGCGCTAGACTCCAAAGCGATATCATGTGCGGTGAAGTAGTGCTTGCTCGCATGTGCGCGCAAAGACGCTCGGGGGTTGTGACGAGGCTTCCATGCATCTTACCGACCTGCTGACCGCGGACCGAGTGGCGGTACGCCACAACGGCAACAGCGCGACGCTGGACAAGCCACAGGCCCTTCATCTGCTGGCGGAGCTCCTCGCTCGAGGCACGGCCATCGGTCCGGACGTCATCGAGCGCGTGCTGCGCGAACGCGAAGCCTTGCAGTCGACCGGCATCGGCGAAGGCGTCGCGATACCTCACGGCGCGCTGCTCGAGCTCGACAAGCAGCTCGCCGCGGTGCTGACGATCCCCGAGGGCGTCGATTTCGAGGCGATCGACGGCGCGAAGGTGAACATCCTGTTCGCCGTGATCGGGCCGAAGCGCGCTTCGGGCGAGCACCTCAAGACACTCGCGCGCGTCTCGCGCCTGCTTCGCAGCCGCGGCTTCCGCGAACGGCTCCTGGCCGCGGGAAACGGGCCGGACGTCTTCCGCATGCTGCTGGCGGAGGAAGAGGCGAATCGATGACCGACGACTCCGTCACGCCGCAAGCGTTGGAGGTCACGGCGGGAGAGCTCGCGAGCGACGAGCGCCTCGTGGTGAAGCTCCGGCGCGTCGCCGGCGAGGCGGGGTTGTCGCGACCGATCCGCCACCCGCGGATCCAGAAATCGGGGCTCGCCCTCGCGGGCCACTACTACGGCGTCGTGCCGACGCGCGTGCAGGTGCTGGGCGGCACCGAGCTCAGCTACCTGGACCAGCTCGACCCGCAGCAGCGCAGCGCCGCGGCGCGCGGCTATTTCGCGCTCGGGCTATCGTGCGTCGTGCTCACCCGCAGCGCCGAGCCGCACAAGGCGATCGTCGCGGCGGCCGAGGCGACGAGCACGCCGCTGTTCGTGTCCGACAGCCGGTCGAGCCGCACCATCAACGCGCTGCACGCGCTGCTGGACGAGTGCCTCGCCCCGCAGACGAAGTTCCACGGCGTGCTCGTGGACGTGTACGGGATCGGCGTGCTGCTCCTCGGCAAGAGCGGCATCGGCAAGAGCGAGTGCGCGCTCGAGCTCGTCCTGCGGGGTCATCGCCTCGTCGCGGACGACATGGTCAAGTGCGACTGGCGCCCGCCAGGGATGGTCTTCGGCGCCGCCGAGGACCTGCTCCGGCACCACATCGAGATCCGCGGGCTCGGCGTCCTCAACGTCAAGGCGATGTTCGGCGTCACCGCGGTCAACGAGCGCAAGCGCATCGACCTCGTCGTGCGGCTCGTCGAGTGGAGCGAGACCGCGCAGTTCGATCGCCTCGGCCTCGACGATCGCTACCACCGCATCCTCGGCACGCCGATCCGCGAGCTCGTCGTTCCCGTGCGGCCCGGCCGCGACATGGGCACCATCCTCGAGATCGCCGCGCGCAACGAGCTGCTCCGGCGCGCCGGGAGCCACTCGGCGAGGGAGTTCATGGCGAGGCTGGAGGGCCAGCTCGTGCAGCGCGCCGCCTTCGACGATGACGGCACCCCGGCGGTGCGAGAGCAGCCGGAGTCCCTCGTGCCGTCGCCGCAGATACCTCCCGACAGGCCCTCCAACCACGGCGAGCGCACGGGCGACAGCTCCTCCTACATCCCCGCGGTCCGTCCGAAGGAGGGCAACCAGCCATGACGCCGAACGTCGTCGTCGTGACGGGCCTCTCGGGCGCCGGGAAGTCCACCGCCCTGCACGCGCTCGAGGATCTCGGCTTCTTCTGCATCGACAATCTCCCGACCGTGATGGCCCCGGAGGCCGTGACCGTCTGCGGCCGCGGCGGCATCTCGCGCATGGCGCTCGGGATGGACGTGCGCGTGCGCGAGTTCCTCGGCGAGGTGTCGGGAGTGCTCGGAACGCTCGCCTCGGTCGGCGCGCTGCGCGTGCTCTTCCTCGACGCCTCGGACGAGGCGCTGCTGCGCCGCTTCAACGAGACGCGCAGGCCCCACCCGCTCGCGCGCGACCACGGGAACCGCGACGCGATCGCCGTCCTCGACGGAGTCGCCCTCGAG
>DATIQP010000070.1:0-10574 GCA_035470765.1 Polyangiaceae bacterium
GCCCGGGCGAGCGCCTCGGCGTTGCTGCGCTGGTGGTCGTCGGCGGCGTGGGGGAACGGGACGAAGATCGCCGCGCGGCCGACGGCGGCCACCTCGGCGACGCTGCCCGCGCCGGAGCGCGCCACGACCAGATCCGCTCGCGCGAGCTCGCCTGCGACGTCGTCGAGGAACGGGCGCACGTCGGCCTTCACGCCGGCGGCCGCGTAGCGTGCGCGGACGGCCTCGTCGTTGCCGCGGCCCGCCTGGTGGAGGATCTCCAGCCCCTCGATGTGCCGCGCGAGACGGATGAGCGCCTCGGGGACGGTCTCGTTGAGCGCGCGGGCGCCAAGGCTGCCGCCCATCACGAGCACCCGCGCCGATTTCGTCGCGCGGTAGCCCTTCGCCTCGAAGCCCTCGCGCAGCGGGACGCCGACGGCGCGCACGATCTTGGGCGAGACGCGGGCCGCGGCCTCGGGCCAGGCGACGTAGGCGCGCTTGGCGAGCGGGGCCAGCAGGCGGTTGGCGAGACCGAGCACGCCGTTCGGCTCGAGGACGGCGAGCGGGACGCCGGAGAGCGCGGCGGTGAGGGCGATGGGGCCGGCGGCGTACCCGCCGACGCTGAGGACGGCAGCCGGACGCAGCTGGCGCACGAGCGAGCGAGCGCGCCACGTCGCGCGCGCGGCGAGCAGCGCGCCTCGCACCGCGCGGCGCAGGCCCCCGCCCTTCATCGGCTCGACGTCGAGCAGCTCGAGCCGGTATCCGCGCGCCGGCACGATGTCCTTCTCGAGGCCGCGCGGCGAGCCCACGAAGACGACCTCGACGTCGGCGAGCTTGTCCAGCGCGCCGGCCACCGCGAGCCCGGGAAAGACGTGCCCGCCGGTGCCCCCGCCCGCGATGACGATGACGGGTTTCACGAGGCCACCTCCGCGGTGTCCTTCGGGCCGGGCGTTGGCTCGATCGCGAGCGCGTCGGGCGTGGGCGTCGGCTCGCAGTCGCCGGCCTTCACGTCGCCCTGGCGCGAGATGCCGAGCAGGATGCCCGCGGCGGCGGCGTTCACGACGAGCGACGAGCCGCCGAAGCTCACGAACGGCAGCGTGAGGCCCTTGGTCGGCAAGAGCGAGAGCGCGACGGCGAGATTCAGCAGCGCCTGGACGCCGAACATCGTGGAGATGCCGAACGCCAGGTACGCGCCGTAGTCGTCGGGCGCGCGCAGCGCCGCGCGTACGCCGCGCAGGACGAGCAGCAAGAAGGCGGTGCAGAGGGCGAGCACGCCGATGAACCCGAGCTCCTCGCCTACGATCGCGGCGACGAAGTCGTTGTGCGCCTCGGGCAGGTACAGCGTCTGCAGGCCGCGCCCGAGGCCGACGCCGGTCGGGCCGCCGGCGCCGAACGACATGACCGACTGGAACGGCTGGTACGCGAGGTCCTGGCGGTGCTCGTCCATGTGCAGCCACGCGAGGTAGCGCTCGTAGCGGTAGGCGCGGAACCGCACCGCCGCCGCACCGAAGACGCCCGCGAGGATCGAGAAGCCGAGGATGTAGCCGACCTTGGCGCCGGCGACGAAGAGCATGGTGAAGGTCAAGAACAGCAGCACGACCGCGCTGCCGAAGTCCGGCTGCTTGAGGCAGAGCAACATGAAGACGCCCGCCATGAGCAGGTGCGGCAAGAAGCCCACCGTGAACGACTTCACCTTCTCGGCCTTCTTCGCGAGCGAGTAGGCGAGCCAGACCACGAGCGCGAGCTTGGCCATCTCGGCGGGCTGCACGTGCACCGGCCCGATCGCGAGCCAGCGCGTGGCGCCTCCGCCGGCGTGGCCGAAGCCGACGACGCACGCGACGAGCAGCGCCGCGACGCCGAAGAGCACCGGATAGGTGAGCTTGTAGAGGCGGTGGTAGTCGAAGCGGGCGAGGCCGAAGACGATGGCCAGCGAGGCGATCGCGTAAGCGGCCTGGCGCTTGAGGAAGAACTGAGGATCGTGCTGCTCGACCGTCGCCGCCGCGGCCGACGCGCTGTAGACCATCACCACGCCGAAGCCGATGAGGGCGACGACCACGGCCGCCATGATCGGGTCCATGGGACCCTTCGCGCGGGAGGCGTCGGGCCTCGCGTCGAGCGGCGCGGCGAGATCGAGCGAGCGGCGCACGTTGGGCGGGAGCCTCACGACGCGCCTCCCTTCGTCTCGAGAAGAGCCTTCACGGCGCGGACGAACTCGTCGCCGCGGTGCTTGTAGTCGCGGAACATGTCGAAGCTCGAGCACGCCGGCGAGAGCAGGACCGCGTCGCCTTGGCGCGCCAGCTCGGAAGCCCGGCGCACCGCGGAGTCCATGGAGTCGGCGCGCGCGACCGGCACGACGGGCGAGAGCGCGTCCGCGATGCGCTCCGCGGCCTCGCCGATGACGACGACCGCGCGACCCTTGTCGCGCATGGCCTCCGCGAGCGGCCCGTAGCTGCCGCCCTTGTCGCGGCCGCCGGCGATGAGGACCACCTTGGGCTCGACGAGGCCGAGGACCGCGGTGACCGACGCGCCGACGTTGGTGCCCTTGCTGTCGTCGTAGTAGCGGACGCCGCCAAGGTCGGCGACGCGCACGGTCCGGTGCGGCAGCGGCTGAAACTCACGGAGGGTCTGCCGGACGACCTCGGGGGAGAGCTCGAAGGGCGCGACGGCAGCGAGGCTCGCCGCGACGTTGAGCGCGTTGTGGCCGCCCGAGAGACCGATCGCCTCGCGCGAGTAGGAGAGTCCGCGCGCGTGGTCGATGATCGCGACGTCGGTGACGTCGAAGTCGCCGCCCGGCCCGAACGTCCGGAGGCGACCCGCGCCGCGCCGCGCCTGCTTCTCGCACACGGCGTCGCCGAACGGCACGACCGCGACGTCGGCGGCCGTCTGGCGCTCGAAGCAGTTGCCCTTGGCGCGCGCGTAGTCGTCGAAGCCGGCGTAGCGATCGAGGTGGTCGTCGGTGACGTTGAGCAGCACGCCGACTTCGGGCCGGAAGGCCGCGAGCCGCTCCATCTGGAAGCTCGACACCTCGAGGACGACCGCGTCGAACGCCTCGTCGACGTGGCTCGCCCACGGCTCGCCCAGGTTGCCGCCCGTGAACACCTTCTTGCCGGCCTTCTCGAGCAGCGCGCCGATCAGCGACGTCGTCGTGCTCTTGCCGTTGGTGCCGCCCACCGCGACGAGCGGAGATGCGTGCGCTCTACACTGAAAAGCGAGCTCGATCTCGCCCCAGACGGGCGTCCCTGCCCCCTCGGCCGCGTCGAGCGCCGGGAACGAGGGGACGCCGGGGGAGACGACGACCAGATCGCAGCCCGCGAGCGGCGCCGCTTCGTTCGATCCGGTGGCGAGGACGATGCCCTCCGCTTCGAGGGCCTGGGCTTGCGGCGAGAGCGCGCCGCGGGGCTTCTCGTCGGCCGCGGTCACGCGGGCGCCGCGCAGGGCGCAGAGCCGCGCCGCAGCGACGCCGCTGGCGCCGAGCCCGATCACGACCACGTGCTTGCCGGTCAACGCCAGCATCCTTTGCGCCTCATCTCAGCTTCAAGCTCGACAGGGCCACGAGGGCCAACAAAACGGAGACGATCCAGAAGCGGACGATGATTTTGGGCTCCGGCCAGCCCTTCTTTTCGTAGTGGTGGTGAATCGGCGCCATCAAGAAGACCCGCCGGCCGAGGAGCTTGAAGCTCAGCACCTGCACGATGACGCTCGACATCTCGAGGAAAAAGATGCCGCCGAGGATGATCGAGAGCAGCTCGTTCTTCGTGAAGACGGCGCACATGCCGAGGCCGCCGCCGAGGGCGAGCGCGCCGACGTCGCCCATGAAGACCTGCGCCGGGTAGGTGTTGTACCAGAGGAAGCCGATGCCGGCGCCGACCATGGCCCCGCAGAAAATCGACAGCTCGCCGACGCTCGAGATGGCCGGGATGTCGAGGTAACGGGCGACGATGAAGCGCTGCCCGGCGGCGATGCCGATGGTGGCGCCCGACAGGTATGCCCAGACGAGATAGGTGCCCGCGTTGAAGATGACCGGGCCGATGGCGAGGCCGTCGAGGCCGTCGGTGAGGTTGACCGCGTTGGAGGTGGCGACGACGGCGAGGATGGCGAAGACGAAGTAGGCCGCGAGCGGCAGGGCGACGGGGTGCTTGTAGAACGCCAGGAACGGGACGCCCAGGTTCGCGCGGATCTTGAGCCAGTCGTCGGGCAGGTTCTGGTTGTAGAAGACGTAGGCGAGCACGCCGCCGGCGATGACGAACTGGCCGACGAGCTTGTAGCGGCCCGACAGGCCGGCGGAGCTCTTCGCCTTGATCTTGAGGTAGTCGTCGAGGTAGCCGATGACGCCGTAGCCGGCGGTGACCGCCGTGGTCGCCCAGACGAAGACGTTGTGCGGGTCGCACCAGAAGATGGTCGGAAGAAGGACGCTCAGCAGGATGAGCGCGCCGCCCATCGTCGGCGTGCCCTGCTTGACCAGGTGGGTGGCCGGGCCGTCGGTGCGCACGACCTGGCCGATCTGCTTCCTCTGCAGCTCGCGGATGAACCACGGCGCGAGCATGAAGCTGATGACCATCGCCGTGAGCGTCGACGCGATGACGCGGAACGGGACGTAGCGCAGGACGTTCAGCCAGCTCAGATAGGCGTATTTGTGCAGGGGATAGAGCAGCTCGTACAGCATCAGTGACCTAGTTGGCTCCGCTCCCCGCTGGTGGTGTCACCTCTCGAACGCACGAGCGCCTCGACGACGTCCTCCGCGCCGACGCTTCGCGAAGCCTTGACCAGGACGACGTCGCCCGGGCGAACCCGCTCGACGGCGCGCGCGGCCGCGGCGGCGACGTCGCCGGCAGCGATGGCCTCGACCCCCAGCTCGCGCGCGCGCGCGACGGTGAGGTCGCTCAGGCCGCCGCAGCCGATCACGAGCGACACGCCCACCTCGCAGAGCGCGTCGCCCAGCGCGGCGTGCTCGTCCCGGGCGGCGGCGCCGAGCTCCTTCATCTCACCGAGGATCGCGACCGTGCGGCGCGCGCCGGCGCGAGCCAGGTCGGAGAGGATCGAGAAGGCTGCGCGCATGCTCGCCGGGTTGGCGTTGTAGGTGTCGTCGACGACGAGGACGTCGCCTCCGAGCTTGCGGAGCTCGGCTCGCCCCTCGACGTTGCGCACGCGCCGCATGGCGCGCTCGAGCGCGTCCACCGGCAGCGAGGCGCCGAGCGCGGCCTCCGCTGCCGCGAGCGCGGCGCAGAGATCCACCGCGGCCGCCTCGCCGAGCAACGGCAGCTCGACCTCGACGATCTCGGTGGCGCGAGGCGAGGCGCAGAGCTCGCACGGCCGCTGGAGGGTCACGCGGGATCCCTCTTCGCCGCGCGAGACGCGGTCGAGGAGGCGATAGTCGGCACGCTCGTCGCGGCCGAAGCCCACGGCCCGAGCGCCGCGCGCCCGGGCGAGCTCGGCGCGCGACACGTCGTCGCCGGCGTCGAACACGCATGTGCCGCCCTGGCCCACGGCCTCGAAGAGCGCGCCCTTCTCGCGCGCGACGTCGGCGCGCGTGCCGCCCACGCCCTCGGCGTGCGCGGTGGCGATGTTGGTGACGACGGCCACGTCGGGCCGAGCGATCGCCCCGAGCCTCGCCATCTCGCCGCGCACGCTCATGCCGGCCTCGAGCACGGCGAAGCGGTGCGCTTCCTCGAGCGCGAAGACCACGGCGGGCAGGCCGACGAGGTTGTTGAGGTTGCCGGGCGTCGCCCAGGTGCCCGCGACCTCGGCGAGCAACGCGGCGCAGAGCTGCTTGGTGGTCGTCTTTCCGGCGCTGCCGGTGATCGCGACGACGCGCCGGTCCGGGCGCGCGCGGCGCCACGCGCCGAGGTGGGCGGCGGCGAGGTCTCCCCACGCGGCGAGCGTGTCGACGACGCGCACGACGTCCGGCCCGTCCGGCAGCGACTCGCTCGACTCCACGACGAGCAAGGAGGCACCTCGGGCGGCGGCCTGACCGACGAACGCGTGCCCGTCGTGCGTCGCCCCGCGCAGCGCCACGAACGCCTCGCCGCCCGAGATCGCGCGAGTGTCGGAGACGATCCCGCGGGCCGCGACGTCGCGCGAGCGGATCACCTGGCCGCCGGTCGCGGCCGCGGCGGAGCGGGCGGTCAGCTCGGCGCGGTTGCTCGGGATCGGCGTGGCCATGGGTTCAATTGCCTGCTCGGCGGCTTTGGCCGCCCTGGCGGCGACGTTCGAGCGCGGCACGCGCGTGCTCGCGGTCGTCGAAGTGCCGCTTCTCGGTCCCGACGATCTGGTAGTCCTCGTGGCCCTTGCCGGCAACCACCACGACGTCGCCGGGCGCGGCATGGGCGATCGCCGCGTCGATCGCGCGGCCACGGTCGAGCTCGACGAGGTAGCCGCGGCGGCTCGCCAGCTCTGCCTCGGAGATCCGCGACAGGCTCGACGCGCTCACCGCCGCCACGATGGGCGCCGCGATCGCGGAGGGGTCCTCGGTGCGAGGGTTGTCGCTCGTGACGAGGGCGACATCGGCGCGCTCGGCGACGGCCGCGCCCATCGGGCCGCGCTTCTGCGGGTCCCGGTCCCCGCCGCAGCCGAAGACGCACACGACGCGCCCCTTCGCCACGGCCCGGACCGCGTCGAGCACCCGCGCGAGCGCGTCGGGCGTGTGCGCGTAGTCGACGAGCACGCTCACGTCGTCCCCCGGCTCGTCGCAGCGCTCGAGCCGGCCCGGCGCCCCGACGTCGCTGGCGAGCGCGGCCAGGCCCTTCGGCACGTCGAGCCCGAGCGCCGAGAGGCAGCCGAGCACGACGGCGAGGTTCTCGACGTTGTGGGCGCCGACCAGGGGCGAGCGCAGCGCGAAGGTCCCCTCCGGCGTGCGAACCTCGCCCGCGATCCCTCGCGAGGTGAGGTTCAGCCGCGTCGGCTTCACGTCGGCCTCGCCCTCGACCCGCGCGCTGACGCGCACGCACGGGCCCTCGATCTTCGCGGCGAGCGCTCGCCCGAAGTCATGGTCGACGCAGATCACCGAGGTGTGGGGGCCGTACCGGAGGAACAGATCCTCCTTGGCTCGCCCGTAGGCCTCCATCGTCCCGTGGAAGTCGAGGTGGTCCTGCGTCAGGTTCGTGAGCGCCGCGACCGTGAAGCGCACCGCTCGCGTGCGCCCGAGCGCGAGCGCGATGGACGAGACCTCCATCGCGACGTGCGTGGCTCCCGCGCGCTTCATCGCGAGCATCAGGCGGGCGAGGTCGTCGGCCTCGGGGGTGGTGTGCGCCGCGTCGACGCGCATGTCGCCGAAGGCGTGCGCCACCGTGCCAATGAGGCCGCAGCGCGGGGCCCCGCACGCGGCGTCGATGGCAGAGCGAAGCAGGTGCGTCGTCGTCGTCTTGCCGTTGGTGCCCGTCACGCCGACGACCTCGAGCCCGAACGACGGGTGGCCATAGACGGCGGAGGCGGCGAGCGCGAGCCCCTCCATCACCTCGGGCACCGACACGACCGGCAGCCCCACGTCCTCGGAGGTCAGCGTCGCTCGCGCGGCCAGGACGGCGCGGGCGCCGCGCTCGCGTGCGCTCTGCACGTATTTGACCCCGTCGGCGCCGGCCCCTTTTCGCGCCACGAACAGGTCCCCCGGCTGCACCCGACGCGAGTCGTGGTGCACGCCGGTCACGACCACGGTCGGGTCCCCCTCCAGCGCCGCCCCTTCTCCGAGCTCGCGTACGAGCGCGTCGAGCCGCAGCTCGTGATCGGGGCGAATGCTGTCCAGGGCATCGGTCATGGCACGGGCCGCCCCGGGCTGAAGCCCGGGGCAGGCAGAAGAACGGGGGTAGATACACGATCAAAGCCCGCCTTCGGCGGGCTCGAGCTTGCTTGCGGGGAGTCCGCCGAAGGCGGACTTGAATCGGACCTTCGATGGGGTCTCCGCCTGCCCCGGGCTTCAGCCCGGGGCGGCCCATTGATCGGGGCTGATGCGGTCGCGTTGTCCGTCATGACGACGACTCGAAGGACACGCGCACCGCCGTGCCCTTCGGCACCGTCGCGCCCGCGGGCGGCGCTTGCCGGACGGCGCGGCCGCTCCCTTCGACCTGCGGGACGAGCCCGGCGCCGAGCATCGCCCGCACCGCGTCGCGCGCCCCCATCCCGCCGACGTCCGGGACGGGGATCCCGTCGGCCACGTTCGCCGGCACCGCTGCGGCGGGCGCGTTGTCGGCCTGCGGGGCGCGGTAGGCGGCGAGGAGCTTGTCGGCCGGGTCGTCCGCGCGCGACACCTCGAGCTTCTTGCTGCCCTCGTTCGGGGTCACGCCGAGGTAGCGCAGGCTCGCCTGCGCCACGCGCCGGAAGACGGGGCCCGCGAGGTCGCCGCCGTAGTGGCCGATCATCGGCTCGTCGAGCACGACGGCGATGACGAGGCGCGGCTTGTCGGCCGGGACGAAGCCGACGAACGACGCGGTGAACCTGTCCATCGAGTACCTGCCGGTCGCAGGGTCGACCTTCTGCGCGGTGGCCGTCTTGCCCGCGACGCGGAAGCCCGGGACCGCGGCCTCGACCGCCGTACCACCCTCCTCGGTCACCGCCGTCAGCATCTCCGCGAGCAGGCGCGTGACGTGCGGCGGCGCGGCCTCGCGGCGAACGTGCGTGGTCCCTTCGCGGACCACCTCGCCGGTGCTCGTCGTGACGCGCTTGATGAGCAGCGGCTCGAGCAGCTTGCCGCCGTTCGCGATCGCGCCCATCCCCACCGCGAGCTGCATCGCCGTCACGCTGATGCCCTGGCCGAACGAGGCGTTCGCCGTCTCGACGTCGAACCACGGCCGGCCCCGCGGCCGCAGCACGCCCGACGCCTCACCCGGCAGCGGCAGCCCGGTCGTCTCGCCGAAGCCGAAGCGCCGGAACGCCGCGTAGAGCGCAGGCTCGCCGAGGCGCAGGCCGATCTTGAGCGCGCCGATGTTGGAGCTCTTCGCGAGGATCTGCGTGGGCGTGAGGAAGTCGTTCAAGTGGGTGTCGTGGATGACGACGTTGCCGACCTGGTAGCTGCCGTGCTCGCAGTTGATGGTCTCGGTGGGCTTCAGCACGCCCTGAGTCAACGCCGCAGCCACGGTGAACACTTTCATGACGCTCCCGGGCTCGAAGCGATCCGTGATGGCACGGTCGCGCCGGGAGTCGACGTCGGACTCCGAGTAATCGTTGGGGTTGTAGCCCGGGGTCGACGCGACGGCGAGCAGCTCACCCGTTTGCGGATCGAGCACGATCACCGCGCCGCCCTTGGTCTCGTAGGTCGCCATCGCGGCGTCGAGCTCTTGCTGCACCACGTGCTGGATGGCCGAGTCGATGGTCAGCGTGACGTCGTGGCCGGCGAGGGCCTCCTCGTCCATCTGCGCGCCCTCGAAGAGCAGGTGCCCGCTCCGGTCGCGGAGGCCGTTCACCTCCTCCACGTGACCGCGAAGCTCGTCGTCGAACGACAGCTCCAGGCCGTCCTTGCCCAGCCCGTCCGGGGAGACGAAGCCGAGGACGGGGCCGAGCAGCTCGCGGCTCGGGTAATAGCGGTGGCCCTCGCCCTCGATGCTGACGCCGTAGACGGGGTGCGCCTGCTTCTTGGGATCGGACAGGTCGCGGATCGCCGAGGCCTCGTCGCTGCTGATGCGACGCTTGAGCCAGATGAAGCGGCGGCGCGTCGCGAGCTTCTCGTAGAGCTGGTTGCTGTCGAGGCTCAGCGCGGCGCCGAGGCGCAGCGACGCGTCCTTCAGCACCGCGGTCTGCGCGACGGGGGTGTCGGCGCCGTGGAGCATGTCGGCGACGTCGGCGACCACGCTCGGCACCTCGACGCTCACCGCGAGCGGCTGGCCGCTACGGTCGTAGATGCTCCCGCGCTTGGGCTCGACGTGAAGGCGACGCTGGCGCTGCTTCTCGGCCACCTGCGTCCACGCGGGACCGTCCTCGACCTGGACGCGGTAGGCGCTCGAGACGACGACGCCGAGCGCAAGGCCCATGATGCCGCACAGCACGCCCATGCGGACGCGGATCCATCGCGCTCGCCGGGCGTCGAGGTTTCTCACGGACGCGCCCTCGCCTCGAGGGCCGCCTGCGGAGCGTGCGAGGCGGCCTGCGGCAGCGCCACGATGCGCTCGGGCGGCGGGGGCTCCATGCCGAGCAGCGTGCGCGCGACGATCTCGACGCGCTCCGGCGTCTTGTAGCTCGCCGACTCGAGCTCGAGCACCCGCTTGACCTCGCGCAGGTGCGCCTGCTCCGTGCGAGCGCGCCCGAGCTCGTAGCCGAGCGAGAGCGTGCGGCCGCGCAGCGCGAGGTGCACGACGAATGCGCAGACCGCCGCGGTCGTGGCGAGCGTCCAGGAGAGGACGAAGTAGCGGGAGCTCATTTGTTGGCTCCCAAGATGAGGCGCGCCGACCGCAGCTTCGCGCTCGACGCGCGCGGGTTCTCCGCGCGCTCGGTGTCCGACGCGACGAGCGGCTTCTTGGTGAGCGGCGCCCAGACGGCGCGATCGGCGAACGTGTGCTTCACGCGACGGTCCTCGAGCGAGTGAAAGCTGATGACGGAGGCGACGCCGCCCGGCGCGATCAACGCCGGCAGCGCGGCGAGCAGGCGATCGATCTCCCCGAGCTCGTCGTTCACGGCGA
>DATIQP010000071.1:0-8256 GCA_035470765.1 Polyangiaceae bacterium
CACGCCGCGCTCAAGCAGTGGCGAGGCAGCGTGCTCGTCGACGAGCTCGCGCGAGGCGGGATCCTCATCCGCACGCCCTCCTATCGCGGCGTCGCCGAGGAAGCGCCGGGCGCGTACAAGGACGTCGCGCGGGTCGTCGACGTGGCGGAGCAGGCCGGGCTCGCGCGCAAGGTCGCCCGGCTCGTGCCGATCGTCTGCGTCAAGGGATGACCCAGCCCCATCACTCCCCGCAGCGATCGGCGATCGGAAGGCACTCGCGGCTCTCCGGGGGCGGGCACGCCGTCTGCACCAGGCCGTGCTCTCCGCGGCAGAAGCACCCGTCGTAGAGGCAGTCGGCCTTCCGCTCGAACGCGACACGGGATGAGGGGCGAGGCCCGCTCGACGCCGCGAGCGCGATGGCGCCGAGCCCCGCGAGGGCGACGGCGACGATGATGCGCGCCCAGCGGCGCTGCGCGCGGAGCATCGCACCGAACGCCGCGATCTCCGCCTCGTCGAGCCGGCCCTCTCTTTGGAGCGACCGCAACCACCTTGGGCTACACGCGCGTGACCTTGTGCGCGTGGTCGATGCTGTTCGCCGTGCTCGGCAGGGTCAAGGCAGCGCACGAAACTTTACCTCGCCCGTGATCGAACGCCTCAACCCGCTCTCCGCGCTGTGGACGACGCCCTACGGCTACGCGCTCATCGCCAAGCTGTGCGTCGTCGGGATCGTCTTCGGACTCGGCGCGTGGAACTGGCAGCGAGTCGGGCCATCGCTCGGCACGGAGGGCGGCGCGCTGAAGATTCGTCGCACGGCCTCGACCGAGCTGGCGTTTGCAGCCCTCGTTCTCTTGCTCACGGCCATCCTGGTGAGCTTGCCGAGCCCCAAGGCGCAGAAGCGCTCGACGACGACATCCTCCGCAACGGCAACGTAAGGGCCACGACCGCGCCACAACGTGTCGGCGCAGCCCGTTCACTTTGAGCGCAAGGGTTGCCACTCGGCCTTCGTCACGAGCCACGAGACGACGGGACGAGACCGGCACGCCCGATGCTCGGCTCACCGCAAGCATGTTCATCGAGCCCCTGAAGAGCCCTGGCGGCTCATGGACCCGGGTGGGCCCATGAAGGCTCGCGCCTACGGCCTCGTCGCTGCCGCGTGGCTCCTGTTCGCTCCGCTCCAGGCCAGCGCGCAGTGTGGTGCCGGGCTCTCGCAGTGTCGCGATTGCCACGAGGTTCGCGGTGAGAAGCCCGTCCAGGCGGGGCCGTCTGCGTGGCACCGCGACCACGCCTTCGCGGACTTCTGCGCCGCGTGTCATGGCGGTGATCCTCAGGCCTGCGACGAGGCCGCGGCTCACGTTGGGCTCGTCGCGCCGCTCGCCGACGTGCAAGCCACGTGCGGCCCGTGTCACGGCGTCTCCGCGCAGAACTTCGCGCAGGTATACCTGGCGGCAGCCCGACCGACGCCGCGAGAGCCCGTAGCCCCGAAGGCGCCGGCCCGAGGTCGTGGCGTCGCGTGGGCAAACCTCGTGCTGGCCACCCTCGTCCTGGTCCTCGGTGGAGGTGGCGCCACCTACGTCGTCCGCAACGAGCGACGGCTCCGGTCCGTCAAGTCATCAGGAGATCGCACGTGAGAGCGAATCCGTGGAAGTTCCTGTCACGCAAGGAGTGGTCACCGTACGTCGCCGGAGCCGGTCTGGGGATCGTGACGACGATCGCGATGGCCGTGTGCAAGAAGAGGTTGAGCGGCGCCGGCGCCTATCAGCACCTCTCGGGGTACGTGGGCCGTGTCGTCGCGCCCGACAGCGTCTACTGGAGATACGTCGTGCCGACGGGCATGACCTGGGAGGTCTACTTGCTCCTCGGAACGTTCTGCGGCGCGCTGGCCTCGTCGCTCGCGAGCCGGCAGTTCAAGGTTCGCACGATGCCCGACACGCAGTGGGCCGATGTGTTCGGACCGAGCGTGGCGCGCCGCTGGTTGCTCGTCTTCGTCGGCACGATGATCCTCGAGTACGCAGCGAGCATCGCGGGTGGCTGCACCGCCAGCCTCGCCGTCTCCGGGGGTGCCGCCACCGCTCCAGGCGCTTTCCTCTTCATGGCGGGCATGTTCGGGGGCGGAATTCCCGTGGCTCGCCTGCTCTATCGGCACCGGCGCTCGTCATGAAGCTCCTCCAACCGCTTCTCGTGGGCTTCGCCTTCGGCTGGGTGCTCCAGAAGGGGAAGCTCGGCCGCTACGAGACGATCGTGAACGTCTTTCGCCTGACCGACCTCACCGTGCTCAAGTTCCTGCTGACCGGGCTCGCCGTCGCCATGCTCGGCATTCAGTCGCTCGAGTCGCTGGGGATCATCGACGACGTTCCGGTCGCCCCGACCTCCGTGCTCGGGAATCTCGTCGGCGGTCTCGTCTACGGCGCGGGAATGGCGCTCGCCGGCTTCTGTCCCGGCACCGTGGCCGCCGGTGCCGGTGAAGGTCGGCTGGACTATCTGATCCCTGGCGGATTCGGGCTCTACACCGGTGCGATCCTCTTCGGCATGACGTACTCGAAGGTCTTCCCGGCCCTCGCGGGCCCTGCCAACCTCGGATCCGTGACCGTCATGCAAGCGCTCCACGTCGATGGGTGGCTCGTCGTGATCCTCTTCTGGGAGATCGCTCTGCTCCTCTTCTACCTGATCGAGCGGGGCCCGCTGCGGCCGGCACCACGACCCCCCGCGTGAGCGTCGCGCGGCGCAAGCCGCACGTCTCGAGGAGGGGCCCTCACCCCCCTCTCCCCACGAAATCGTGAAACCGCGCCGCCATCCCCGAGAGCGCCCCCGACGGCAGCGCCCAGCGGAACGTCCGCCGCAAGACCAGATCCAGCCCCGGCACCACGCGCACCAGCCCGGCGTCGAGGTGCGCGCGCACCGACACGCGCGAGACGAACGCGACGCCGAGCCCGGCGACCGCGCCGCCCACGATGGCCTCCGTGCTCCCGAGCTCCACGTCGAGCGCCCGGATCGCGCGGCGCCGCACCCCGCCCTTCGCCAGCGCTCGCTCCACGATCGCGCGCGTCCCGGACCCGGGCTCGCGCCACCGGATGGGGATGGCGCCCAGATCGCTGGCGCGCTGGAGCGTGAAGGGCGCGTCGCGGCCGACCACGGCGACGATCTCGTCGTCCATGAAGGGCGTGAGGCGCACGCCGGGCGCGCGGGCGTGCCCCTCGACGAGCCCGAGCGGGAGCTTGCCCGTGCGCACGTCGCCGACGATCTGCTCGGTGTTGCCGACGCGAACGCGAAACGGGACGGCGCGGTGCGCGGCGCGGAAGCGCGCGAGCAGCGACGGCAGGATGTGGGCCGCGATGGTCGTGCTCGCGCCCACGACCAGCTCGCCCGCGGGCTCCTCGCCCGAGGCGATCGCGCTGGCCGCGGCCTCGAGCGTGCGGCGCACCTCGCGCGCGTACGCGGCCAGGCGAACGCCCGCGTCCGTGGGCGCCACGCCCTGCGCGGACCGGACGAAGAGCGCCGCGCCGAGCGCCTCTTCCAGGCGGCGCACCTGCGCCGTGACTGCGGGCTGCGAGAGGTGGAGCAGGCGCGCGGCGGCCGAGATGCGCCCGGCCTCGAGCACGGCGAGGAAGGTCGACAGGAGGACGGGCTCGAGCTCGCGGATGGGCATGCCATCAGGATAGCTGATGGCTCATCGCGACGAACGATTCGCCACACGAATCGTCCGGCCCCATAGTACCGGCATGTCCGACCTCGCCGCCGTATCCCCTCCGCGCACGCCGCCCGTCGCCGCGATCGTCGTCCCCGCCGCCGCGCTCGCGACGCTGCTGCCGTGGGTCTCGTCGGGCGCGGCGCTGATCGCGGGCATCGCCATCGCGCTGACCCTCGGCAACCCGTGGCCGGCCAAGACCCGCGCCCTCGCGCACCGGACGCTCGTGTGGTCCGTCATCGGGCTCGGCGCCGGGATGAACCTCGCCGTCGTCGCGCGGGTGGGCGTCCACGGCATCGCCTACACCGCGATCGGCATCACCGTCGCGCTCGCGCTGGGGACCTTCCTCGGCCGCCGCCTGCACGTCGCCGGCGACACCTCGCTGCTCGTCACCGTCGGGACCGCCATCTGCGGCGGCAGCGCGATCGCCGCGGTCGCCCCGACCATCGGCGCCAAGGAGCACGACGTCTCGATGGCGCTCGTGACCGTCTTCTTGCTCAACGCCATCGCGCTCTTCCTCTTCCCGGCCATCGGCCACCGGCTGCACCTCGGGCAGGAGGCGTTCGGGCTGTGGTCCGCGCTGGCGATCCACGACACGAGCTCCGTCGTGGGCGCGGCCTCGCAGTACGGCAGCCGCGCGCTCGAGGTCGCGACCGCGGCGAAGCTCGCCCGCGCGCTGTGGATCGTTCCGCTCGTGTTCGTCATCGCGCGGCGTCGCAAGCAGCGCGACGCGGAGGGCGCCGGCACGGCGAAGGCCAAGAAGCCCTGGTTCATCCTCGGCTTCCTCGCCGCCGCGGCGCTCGTCACGTTCGTGCCCGCGCTCTCGGGAGCGGGTCACCTGGTGGCGACCCTGGCGCAGCGCCTGCTCGCGATGACGCTCTTCCTCATCGGCCTCGGCCTGTCGCGCGCGGCCCTGCGAAAGCTGGGCGTCCGGCCGCTGCTGCAGGGCATCGGGCTCTGGCTGGTCCTCGGCTCGGGCACGCTCGGCGCGATCCTCCTGCACTGGATCTCGTGACGACGCCTCACGGGGTCCGGGCGCACCGGAACCCGATCCACTCCGAGCGATCCGCCTCGGTGGCGTAGGTGTGGTTCGGCGGAGTCAGCAGCGACGGCGGGATGCGGATGAAGCTGCTGCCGCGCGCCACCCGGACCATGAAGACGGTGGGCGAGGTCGACCACGTCAGATCCGCGCAGTCGGTGCAGGGGTTCGCGTACCACTGGTCCCAGTAGTCGAGGTTCCACTCGTAGACGTTGCCGGCCAGATCGAGCTGACCCCACCTGCCGGCTCCGAGCGCCGCCGTCCCCACCGGCGCGATGTTCGAGACGTCGCTGCACGCGCCGGAGCCCGAGGGATACTGGCAGTCGTAGATCGCGTACTGGTTCGCGGTCCCCGGCGGCGCCGAGCCCCACGGGTACTCGCGCTGCTCGCTGCCGCCCGCCGCCGCGTACTCCCACTCCGCCTCGCTCGGCAGGAAGCCTCCGTCCCAGGCGCAGAACGCGTACGCGTCGAACCAGTTCACGCAGTTCATCGGCAGCTTCTCGTGGCTGCCCGGCGAGGCCGTCCACGTCGCGTAGGGGCTGCCGCCGCAGGTGAGGTTCGCGTCCAGCGTGTCGACGTTGTCCGCGAGGTCCCAGGCGTCCTCGTACGACGCGAGCGAGTCGTTGTCGTTCGTGTCCCAGCCTTCCTCGTACCCCGAGCTCGCATAGCCGTTGTTGCGATCGACCAGCCCGTTGCCGCCGTTCAGGTGCGTGTGCTTGCCCGAGCCCTGCGCGGGCAGCCAGCCCGGCACGCCTTCGAGCGCCGCCACGAACTGGCGAAAGCGGCCCACCGTCACCTCGTACTTGTCCAGCCGGAAGCTGCTCACCGTCGCGGGATCGCCCTCGCCCGCCGGCCCGCTGCCGTCGTTGCCGTACGTCCGATAGAACGTCCCGCCCGCGACCTCGGGGCTCGTGCAGCAGCTCTCGCTGCCGTCGCCGCAGTCGGTCATCCCCGCGCCGCCCGGCGCGCAGCTCGGCGCGTAGGTCACGGGTCCCGCTCCGGCGTCGGCGGCGACGGCGCAGGCGCCGCTCGCGCACACGAGGCCGGCGATGCAGCCATCGTTCGCGGAGCAAGGACTGCCCTGGGTGCCGGCCCGGCTCGCGGGCACCGAGCCGCAGGCCTCGACGCCCACGCCCATCGCGACGATCGCCAGAGAGATGCGGACGACGTTCATGCCCCCGCGCTGGAGCAAGTTCCGCACCCCCGCAACCCCGCGAATCCTCGGAAGACGATCGGATCTCGACTCGGAGAATTTCCCATCACGGCTCGCCGCGTCTTCCGGTATGTCGGCGAGCCTGCCACCGGCGCAGGCGAGACCGGCGCTGTTTCTCGCAGTCGCTGCTCCGGTGCTATCCTGATCGCCACGAATGAAGGTTCTTGCCGCCGGAGCGATGTTCGCGGCGATGTCGTGCGGAGGGACGCAAGTGGCCGCG
Organism: Polyangiaceae bacterium; assembly: GCA_035470765.1. GTDB lineage: Bacteria > Myxococcota_A > Polyangia > Polyangiales > Polyangiaceae > DASXHD01. The sequence goes on from DATIQP010000071.1 coordinate 6,134, forward strand.
CCCCCATGTGCGGACACCGAACTGGTTTGCGGCGATCGATGCGCGGCCGTCACCGTCGATCCGCTGAACTGTGGCTCGTGCGGCAACGCTTGCGGCGCCGGCTCGACGTGCGTCGACGGCGCGTGCGTCGACGACTGCGGCGACGGTTCGTCGCGCTGCTCGGGAGGAGCGAACGGGCCCTACTGTGCGGTGCTGCAAACCGATCGGGCCAACTGCGGCAGCTGCGGCCATGCGTGCCTGGAGGGCGAAGCCTGCAGCGCAGGGGCTTGCCATCCCTCTTGCGCGGCACCGCTCACCGCCTGCGGCGATCAGTGTGTCGATCTCGCCACCGACGGGAGCAACTGCGGCTCGTGCGGAAGCCTTTGCGATGGTGTCTGCTCGAGCTCCCACTGCACGTCCACCATCGGCGCAGGACTCGTCGGCGCCATCGCGGTGGACTCGACCGAGATTCACTGGCTGCAGGTGCAGGGCGGATTGTGGCACGCCACCAAAGCTCCGAGCCAATGCTTCGAGGGCTTCGCCGATGACGGCGTGCACCCGCTGGCGCTGATCTCCGATTCGAGCGGCCTCTACTGGTTGGGACAAACTAGCGGCGGGGTGTTCGTCCAGACGGGGATGTGGGCGCCCAATACGCTTTGGACGGGCCCGGGCATACCCCGCGTGTCTTTCGGTACCGACAGCACCGATGTCTTTTGGCTGATCGACAACAACATCGAGCGAATCGCCAAGGTCGACATGAGCGGTTTGGCTACGATTCTGACGACTCCACCGAGTACGAGCTCGTTCGTCGTGGACGTGAATGCCATCTTCCTCGCCACGGCGACGCAGACGGACGCGTACGTCTGGCGGATGGCGAAAGACGGTTCGAGTGCGACGAAGCTCACGACGAATGTCTTCGAAGCGAGAATCGTCACCCAGAACTCCACGGCGGTGTACATCGTCACGGACTCTGGCTACGCGCTCCGGCGTGTCGAGAAGGCCGATGGGGCGGTCTCGCTTCTCTGGCAGTCGACCCAACCAGGGATCCAAACGGCGGTCGCCGATGACTCGTACGTGTACGTCGCGACCACGTCGGGGATCGTTCGGATCCCGGCGAATGGTGGCACGTCGACGGCGCTGGTCTCGAGCCTCGGGCTGTTCACTGGCCCGATCGCCATCGATGACCAGAGCCTGTACTGGGCAGACAACGGCTACCTCCTGCGGATGACCCCCAAGTAGGGCCACCGAGCTCCTGGCCTCCAGCCGCGGCGGAGAGGTGTACGCTCCGGAGCCCTCACCCCACCGCCGGGATCGTGAAGAAGATCGTCGTCCCCCGCCCGACCTCGCTCTCCGCCCAGATCGCTCCGCCGTGCGCCTGCACCACCTGCTTCGCGATGGCGAGCCCGAGCCCCACGCCGCGCCGGTCGGCGCCCTGAGCCTGCCAGAAGCTGTCGAACAGGTTGGCGAGCTCGTCGGGCGGAATTCCCGGCCCCGTGTCCGCCACCCAGAAGAGCACGCCGCTCTCGTGCGGCCGGGCGCCGATCGTGACCTGGCCGCCCCCGGGCGTGAACTTCATCGCGTTGCCGAGCAGGTTCTCGAAGACCTGGACCAGGCGATCGCGATCGGCGAAGAGCGCGGGAAGCGCGGGCGGCAGATCGAGCTCGAGGCGGAGCGTCGCCATCGACAGCAGCGGCCGCTGCGCCTCGACGAGATCGGCGAGCATCGTCGTGGCCGGCACCTCCGCGCGCTGGAGCGTCAGGCGGCCCACCTGCGCCCGGCGCACCTCGAGCAGGTCCTGGATCAGCCGATTGGCGCGCTTCGAGCTGCGCAGGATCGACTCGACGGAGCGCTCGACCTTCGGGCGGGACTCGGGGCTGAGCTGGTGGAGGATCATGCCCGCGCCCAGCTGGATGGCGTTGAGCGGGCTGCGGAGATCGTGGGCCACGACGCCGAGCACCTCGTCCCTCGACTCGAGGGCGTCGTGAGCCAGCTTGTAGAGGTGCGAGTTCTCGAGCGCGAGCGCGGCGCGGCGCGCGACCTCCTGGGCGAGGGTCACGTCGGACGCGCCGTAGCGCTTGCCCGGTCTCGACGAGACGAACGTCATGACGCCGATGACCTGGTCGCGCGCGATCAGCGGCACGAAC
>DATIQP010000072.1:0-3934 GCA_035470765.1 Polyangiaceae bacterium
CGTCCCCGGCAGGCCGGCCCGTACGCTCCAAGCAGCGAGACGTGGAACCGGACGTCGAACAGGAACCATTTCCCACCGAACGCCCGGCGTCAAGCGCCTCCTATCGAGATTTCAGCGATACCGCGCGCCGGAAGCTCGACAGACGCGTCACGATCCGACGCTCAATTGTCCCAAGTGGGCGGCGGCTTCTCGGTGTGCACCACCACGCGCGTGCCAGGGTGCTCGGGCGTCGCCCAGACGGCGTGCCAGCCCTCGGGCAGCTTCGGATCCGTCCAGCCGAACAGCGCGCGCGCGTCGTCCGGCGAGAGGTTCACGCAGCCGTGGCTCTGCTCGTGGCCGAAGTTCGAGTGCCAGAACGCGCCGTGCAGCGCGTAGCTCTGGTTGAAGTACATGATCCAAGGCACGTCCTCGATCGAGTAGGGGCCGTCGCTCGCGACGTCGCCGTCCATCGTCGCGGCGATGTGCTTCTCGCGGATGCGGAAGGAGCCCGGCGGCGTGCGGTGGTCCTTGTCCTTGTCGTCGTTGTTCTCGCGCCCCGTCGACACCATCGTCGCGTAGACCGGCTTGTCGCCCTCGAACGCCACGAGCGACTGGTTGTCGAGGTTGACGTCGATCCACTTCTCGCCGGGCTTGAGATCGGCCGGCGCGGGCCCGGGCTTCGGGATGACGAGCTCGACGTCGCGCATCCAGTATCCGCCCTCGACCTCGTGATACGTCACGCCGCCCACGTTCTTCTCGTTGCCCGTGAGCTGCAGCGGCGTGAATCGCGAGACCCTGTCGCTGCTCGGCGTCGCCTTCTTGCCGTCGTCGCTCAGCGTGTACTTCTTGGCGCGCGGCCAGGACACGAACGCGAGCGGCAGGTGCGTCGGCGGCTTGTCGACCCAGTAGGGAGGTGCGCCGCCGTCGGGCTGCGCCACCGCGGGCGGGTAGGGCGGAGGCGCGTCGGTGTTCAGCCACACGCCGTGGAAATCCGTCGGCGGCTTCGCCACGAACATGCGGTCGAAGGGCGCGAGCAAGCCCGCCGTCGACTTCCACCACTTGACGTGCTTGACCTCGATGTCGCGATCGAGCGCGACGTAGAAGCCCTTCACCATGCGCCGCACGATCGGCCCGCCGTCGTCGCCGCGCAGGTCGTCGAGCGTGACCTGCGGCTTGCCGCCGTCCCAGTCGCGCAGATACCAGGGTGTGCCCGCGTCGTCGTCGACGAACGCCACGCCGAGCGCGCCGGCGGTGTCGAAGGCGTTACCGACGATGGAGCCGCCGTTGGCCACGGCGCCGCCGTCGGAGTCGTCGTACGGGTTACCGTCCTCGAGCTTCGGCTTCGGCTTGCGTACGAGCCACGGCTCGTACTGCACGCGCTCCTTGTAGCCGGGGACCGTCTTGTAGAGCGGCGTGCCGTTGGCGACGTTGTACGCGTACTCGTAGGGCAGCGGCTGGTCCATGAACGGCGCGTGCGGCGATGTCTTGAGCTTCGGGTGGTTCATGTCCATGGTCGCGTAGCGACCGCAGACGAACCCGCCGGCCACGAGTTCGTACCAGCCCTCCTTGCAGTTGTCCTTGACGTGCGCCTCCGGCAAGACGGGCACCTTCGCGCCGCGCCGCAAGTAGCCGATGCGGCGCGGGCCACTGGCGTCCTTGCCGTGGCGGCGGCCCTCCTCGACCTCTCGCGAGGGCCAGTCCATCTCGCTCATGATCGGCGTCTGCATGAAGAGCGCGCCGAGCAGGGGGTAGCTCGGGCCGGCGTCGGCGATGGCGAAAGCCTGGGCGTCGCCGGACTGGCCCTGGACCGTCGTCGCGCCGGATTCGACCGGCGCCGGCGACGGCGTGGCCCCCTGGGACGCCGTGCAGCCCACCCCGCCCACGGACGCGATCAGAAGAAGCGAGACGCATCTCATGAAACGACCTGAGTTTCCTAGTACCGTCGGACGGGGGTGTCGATCCAGTTCTTGACTGGCGCGACGCAAGGCGCGCGGCGCCGGACCGTTGTTCATCTCGGGACAAAGGGAAAAGTGCATGGCACGCTAGGCCCGTGATTGCCACGAACGTGCCTCCCGGCCGAGGCAGCCCAAGTACGCGTTTTCGCACGCATACGCCCGATGCCGGTGTGTCAGAACCGCGGGGGGCGTGTGGCTGAGGAGACGCAGGAACAGGCCCGCGAGCCGATGCGGCCACCCGCCCTCGACGTCGCCGCCGGGGCCGCCGCCGCCGCGCCGACAGCGCCCCACGCGACCCCGCCTACGGACGAGGCAGGGGCACGGACGGGCCCGGCGCGCTTCTGGGGCAAGACGCTGGTGCGCCAGGGCCTCGTGCTCGGCTTCGGCGTCTCCGCGGCCTTCCACTACTGGATCGCGCCCTTCTCCGTCATGCCCGAGGGCCCGCCCATCGAGTTTCACGATCAGGCCGGAGAGCTGTCCATCCCCATCGACGTCATCGAGGGCACGACCGAGACGCCCCAGAACCAGCAGAACGCGACGACGCACACGCCCGGCTCCGGCGACCCGGGCGCCACGGGCCTGACGGACGCCGCGGCGCGTGACGCATCCGGCGACGCGGGCGCGCTCGCGGCGTTCGCCGACGCGGAGGCCGACGGAGCGATCGACGCGAGCGGCGATGCCGAGTCGACGACGGCCGCGGACGACGCCGGCCTCGTCGCCTTCGCCGACGGCGGGGGGCGCGATCCGCAAAGCATCCTCGGCCTCGCCGGCTCGGTCTCGGCGGGCCCGAACAACGTCACGATCATGGTCAACTTCGCCGAGCTGCGCCGGCACCCTGAGTCCGCGCGCGTGGACGCCGTTCTCGGCGGCATCCCCCAGTGGCGCGATTTCATGTCGAACTCCAGCGGCGCGGCCCTCCTCGACCCCATGCGCGACGCCGACTGGATGCTGATCATGGGCCCGTCGCTCGTCGACACCCAGAAGGACGCCGTCTTTTTGCACTACTCGGTCGACGACGCCGTGGTCGACGGTGTCATCGACGAGGTCAGCAAGAAGTACGCGAAGGGCGGTCGGATCAACGTGGGCGTCCCGCACGTCAAAGCCTGGCGAGCCTTCGCGGACAGGGGCGAGCGCGTGTTTCTCCGCCCGCGCTCGCACCTGGCCGTCATCGTGCCCGCCTCGAACGCGACCCAGTTCGCGCGCGTCCTCGCCCAGGCGCCGGTCACGCCGCACGTGCACGCGGGGGAGGCGGTGAGCCTGCGCGCGGTGCGGCCGGGCGGGTCCATCAGCGCCATTCCCTCGAGCATCTCGGAGCTCACGCTGTGGCTCGTGCCGCGCGCGTCGGACTCCGGGGCGGACCTCTACATCGACGGCGAGACGCCCGACGAGGCGTCCGCCACCGCCGCGGCGGAGCAGGTCCGTAACCTCATCCAGCAGAAGAACTCCTTCGGTGTAAGACTCATGACGGCGGGCATTTTTAACAAGGTCGACATCACCACGTCAGGCAACCAGGTCCATGGTCACATCTCCGGCTCGCGCGAGCAGGTCGAGGCCATCCTCGGGCTCGTCGCCGGCGTCCTGCACGTCACGTTGCCGCCTGCGGCCTCGGCGCCGCCGGCCGCCGCGCCGAGCGCTCCACCGGAGCCGTGAATGTGCTTTAAGGGCCCGCCATGAGACCGATGGTGCGTTGGATCGCGATCGCCGTCGCGGGTATCGCCTGCGGCATTTCGCTCGGCTGCTCGAGGAAGGTGGACGAGCCGGTCGAGCAGTTCAAACCCGCCGAGGGCGAGCCGCTGCCGCCCGGGCCGGCCACGCTCCAGATGGAGGACGAGGTCGTCGGCACCGGCAAGGAGGCGCACCTCGGCGACACCGTCCACGTCCGCTACACGGGCACCCTGATGAACGGGCGCAAATTCGACAGCTCCTACGATCACGGCGGCGACAAGCCGGCCGAATTCAAGCTCGAGGAGGGCGGGCTCATCAAGGGCTGGATCGAGGGG
>DATIQP010000073.1:0-2478 GCA_035470765.1 Polyangiaceae bacterium
AGAAGGACGTGACGTGGATGAGGAGGTCGTCGAACAGGGCGTGCACCTCCGCGGGGTCTTCGCGGAGCAAGCGCACGTACTCGTCGAGCGTCGCCATCCGGTGCACGGCCATGCGGCGGGCCACACGCCTGCGCACGCTCGTGAGCTTGTACTCGCTGAACTCGACTCCCCCCGCGCCGCGCAGCAGGATGAGGACCTTCCGGAGCTCCACGTCGTCGGCGGGGGTCGAGAGCACCTCCCCCTCGTGCGCGCGGACGAAGGGGTGGCGGCCAATCTGCAGGAGCTCGTCGGCGAGCTCCGGAATGGGGCGAACGAAATCGGCGGCGCCGGTCTTGATCGCGGCCTCGGGCATGCCGCTGAACTTCGCGGACTCGGGATCCTGAACGAAGGTGACGCCGCCCTCGGCCTTGATGGCGCGAAGGCCCTCGGAACCGTCGGCGCCGGTCCCCGACAGGATGACGCCGATGGCCTGGCTTCCGCGGTCCTTCGCGAGGGCTCTCAGGAAGAAGTCGATGGGCAGGTGCGGCCTGCGGGTCTCCGAGGGGCGGGGGAGCAGCGAGAGCGCGCCGCCCAGAATGCCGAGGTCGGCGTTGGAGGGAATGACGTAGACGTGGTCGGGCTGGACGACCATCCCGTCGCGAGCCTCTTCGACCGGCAGGGTCGTCGCTCGAGCGATGGCCTCACTGAGGTAGCTGGCGTGGGTCGGATCCAGGTGTTGGACCAGGACGAACGCCATGCCGCTGTCCTTCGGCACGCGGTGGAGGAGCTCGATGAACGCCTCCATGCCTCCGGCGGACGCGCCGACCCCCACGATGGGAAACGGAAACGCAGGCGGCGCGCTCTCGCCCGCCGGCGCCCGGGTAGCGTCGTCGGCGGCGCGGTTCTGTCGGCCTGTGCTCTTCTTCACGTGCGAGCCCTCCGGCTGCAACGGCGCAGATCAGCCATCGTGGGGTCTATCGGGCCCCGTGTCAAAGCAAGCTCACGCCCGCTCCACCTCGGTGATGACCGAGTCGACGCCGAGCGGCTTGGGCAGCACGACGTCGAAGCCCGAGGCTCGCGCCTTGGCGACGTCCTGCGGCTGCGTCCAGCCCGACAACGCGAGCAGCCGCGTGGCCGCGAGCGACGGATCCTCGCGCACCGCGCGGGCGACGGCGTGGCCATCGAAGCCGGGCAGCCCGAGGTCGCAGAGAACGACGTCCGGATGCGTCGCGCGGATCAGCGCGAGGCCTGTGGGGCCGTCGGCCGCCGTCCAGACCTGGTGACCCTCGTCCTGCAGCAGATCCTTCAGGAGGTCGACCAGATCGGGCTCGTCCTCGATGACGACGATTTGCCGTTTGTGCTGCCGTGCGAGCGTCGCCATCGTGCCGCTTCCCTCCCGAGCTGTAGCCAGGCTCTGACTGGCATTCGATGCGCCTATTACCATGATCACAAGATGCGCACGAGGAGCAGGCCTGGCAGTTGAAAGAGCGAGGAAACGCGCTGCAAAGCTTGCATAGTCGAGGCGCAACGACCCTCGTCAGCGCCTGCCCCGCTACTTGGTTGGTGGCAGAAGCGAGCCTTGCGCACGGTCGCCCGCTCGCCCGGCCGTGCGATTACCATGCCGGCCCATGAACCCCCTCGACGTCTCGGCCGACGAATACCGCAAGGTCCTGGCGCGCGTGGCGGAGCTTTGCGCCGACTACGCCGCCGCCATCGTCGACCTGCCCTCCTTCCCGAACTCCACCGCGGGCGCCACGACCCTCGAGCTGTTCGGCGGTCCCGCCCCAAAACAGGGCGCCGGCCCGGCCGCGATCGAGGCGCTTCGCGACGTGCTCGAGCACTCGCGCCCGCCCAGCCCGCGCTTCTTCGGGTCCGTGCTCGGCTCGGGTGAGCCCGTCGCCGCCGCCGCCGACCTCGTGGCGAGCCTCGCCAACCAGAACGTGACGGCGTGGCGTTCCGCGCCGGCCGCCGTCACCATCGAGCGCACCGTCGTCCGCTGGCTCGCCGAGGCCATCGGCTGCGCCGGCTTCTCCGGCAGCCTCACCGGCGGCGGTTCTTCCGCCAACCTCATGGCGCTCGCCATCGCGCGCGAGGCGAAGCTGCCCGCCAACGAGGACGGCGTCCGGCCCGGGGTGTTCTACGCCTCCGAAGAGATCCACATGTCGATCCCGAAGGCCATCGCGCTGCTCGGGTTCGGTCACAAGGCGCTGCGGCTCGTGCCGGTGGACGAGCGCTTCCGCATCCGCGTCGCCGATCTCGAGCGCGCGATGGACGAGGACGCCCGCGCGGGCCGACGCCCCGTCGCCGTGATCGCCTCCGCCGGCACCGTCAACACCGGCGCCATCGATCCGCTGGCGGAGGTGGCTTCGATCGCCCGCGGCCACGGCGCGTGGTTCCACGTCGACGGCGCGTACGGCGCGCTCGCGGCCCTCGGCGCGCCCGAGAAGTTTCGCGGCATCGAGCTCGCCGATTCGCTCTCTCTCGACGCGCACAAGTGGC
>DATIQP010000074.1:0-19369 GCA_035470765.1 Polyangiaceae bacterium
CGATCGAGGTGACGAGCAGCGCCGACCTCCGAGCGGCTTCCCGCTCCTGCTCGGCCTGCCTTCGCTCGTCCTCGGCCTTGGCGACCAGCTGCAGGCGCTCTTCCTCGAGGCGCTTCCGCTCGGTCATGTCCACGCCGGTTCCGATGACGTACTCGACGCGTCCATCCGGTCCCACGATCGAGGTGTCGTGCCACACGACCCAACGCCGCTCGCCGCTCTTGGTCAGCCATGCGGTCTCGTGCCGCGAGGGGAAACGCGCGCTGGACAGGTCGCCAAAGACCTTCTTGAGCGGCTCACGCTCCTCGGGAACTACCAGGAAGTCCCAAAAGCACCGACCCCGCACATCGCCGAAGGAGTAACCGGTGGCGCGCTCGCAGGAGGCGTTCCAATCGACGATGCTCCCGTCGCGATCGAGCGCCACGCCGAGAACGTCGGCCAGGTCGAGGAGCGCGAAGTCCCATTTCTTGTCCATGTGGGCGAACATCATATCGAGGCCCATCCAAGCTGCCTACGACGCATCCGACTTCAAGAATGGCGTCTGCTCGCGCGCGGAAATACCCAAGGCGTGCGCTCAGGCTGACGTTCGGGGTGCCGAGCCGTTCAAGAATCCGACTTACGAGCACTGTCTCGACTTCTACGAGGCAATGATCAAGGCAGGCATCGCGCCGACCGATCGCGTTCCGAACCGAAAGCTCAGCTGGCGTAGAATGAAGCGATGGATCGTCGCCTTGTCCTCGCTGGCCTGCTCGTCTGTGGCTGCTCGTCACCCGAGGACGTCAGCTCCTCGTCCGAAGCGTACACGACGCAGTGCTCCGGTACCTCCGTGGTCGAAGGCGTCGACATCTCCGCGCCACAGTCGCCCGTCAACTGGACTTCGGTGCTCGCGGCCGGGCGCCACTTCGCCTTCATCAAGGCCACGCAAGGCAACTACTACACGTCGAGCGCCTTCGCGTCGCAGTACGCGGGGGCGAGGGCCGCGGGTGTCTACCGCAGCGCCTACCACTTCTTCGACCCCACCATCGACGGGATCACGCAAGCCAACTATTTCTTGGGCGTGGTCGGCACCCTCGAGCCCGACGACCTGCCGCCGATGCTCGACGTCGAGTGCCCCGACGGCAGCAGCACGTGTCTCGGTTTCTCCGGTGGGTCGGGCAGCGCGCTGCCGGCGACGATCGTCTCGCGCGTGCTCGATTGGCTATCCACCGTCCAGGCGAAGACCGGCAAGAAGCCCATCGTCTACACGTTCCCCTCCTACTTCCCAGGCCTCGGAACGCCCGACTCCCCCCTGGCCTCCTATCCGCTCTTCATCGCCACCCTCGCGAGCTGCGCGTCGGTGCCTGCGCCGTGGACGAGCGCCTCGTTCTGGCAATACAGCTGGACCGGGACCGTCAACGGTATCCCCGGTCAAGTCGACCTGGATCGCTTCTTCGGCTCGCTGTCCGACCTTCAAGCGTTCGCAGCGCCCCCGATGACCGACGCCGGGACGGACGCCGGGATGGACGCCACCACCGACGCGGCGGTCGACGCACGAGTCGACGGCTCGAACGTCACGGGCGATGCCGATGCCACCGCCGACGAAGGCCCGGCGCCGCCGAGCGGCGGGTGCTCCTGCGATGAGGCCGGCGAACGCACTCGAGGGCTCGGGTGGCCCTGGGCGTGCTCGCTCGCCGTCGTTCTGCTCGCTCGCCGGCGACGTGGTCGAGGAAACGTCCGCAGTCGGCAGAGGTCGTCGGATGCGTTCTAGCCGACGGTTCCCTGCGTCGCGCACGGTGTCGAGGTCGCGGGCGAGATCGTGCCTGAGATCGTCGCGACGCCCGTCTTCGTATTGAGCCGAATTCGCCCGGCGCCGCCGCCGCCGCCGCCGGCGCTGTTGCCCGCGGTGAACGAGCCTGCCGTACCGTTCACGGACGCTGCGGCGCTGCCGTCTCCGCCGGATGACGGACCGATCCCCGCCTTGCCGCCCGCCGCGGCCGTCGAGCTCGGTGTCGAGTTGGCGCCGCTGGGATCGAGCGGAGGTAGAGCGCCGACATCCATCGCCGTCCCGGCGCCGCCGCCGCCGCCGTTCGCCGCGAGCGCTCCCGCGACGTTGATCGACGTCGACTCGAGCAACAGCGATCCGCCGCTGCCGCCTGCGCCGGCTTGCTGTCCGCTGATTCCGCCAAATCCGCCGCCACCGCCGCCGACCTGGATCAGACCCGTGGCGTCGATCGTGATCGACGTGCCCGCGACGAGCTGGACCGCGCCGCCGCCGCTCCCCGCGCCGCCGCTCCCTGCGCCGCCCGACGAGCCTCCGACGAGAGGCCTGATGGTCGGCGAGCCGTACGCGACGCTGCCGCTCGTCGGAGTGCCGCTCTCCACCGCGCCTGCACCTCCCGCTCCGCAGTAGGACCCTCCGCCGGGCGCCGCGGTCGCGGTCCCGGTGTTGCCGCCGCCCGGGCCCGCGCCTCGGCTGCTCTGCGTCGTCACTTCCTGGCCGCCGGCGACCGCGACGTCGGCCTTGCTGTTGGCGTTGAGCGTGCCGCTGATCCGGATCGTGCCGAGCGCGATGAACACGAACGGCAGTGAGCCGGTCACCGTGAGGTTCTTCCCCGCGAGGACGTTCATCGACTTGGCGACGTAGACCGCGACCTTGCTCCCGTCGCTCTGCTTGGCAATCTTGAACGCGAGGACGTTCGCGCCGTCTCCGCAAGACGCGAGGTTCGAATTCGTGTCGATGGTGCACGCGTCGTTGTCGACGACGAAGTCACCGACCTTGGACAGATCGATGCCCGTGAGGTCGACGTTCGACGCAGCGAACCCGAGGGGCTTCGACGCGTCGGGAGTCCCCGATGGGGTGCTCTTGCAGCCCCCGCTCGACAACGCGGCCACGATCAAGACGCCGAACCCACCACCCGTGAATCTGTACATCAGGCACCCTAACGTGGTGCGCACGCACAAAGTAGATTATCGGCCGGCCATTCCTCGCCTCATCCAGCGTCCGAGAGCCCGCCACCGCGCTGCGCTACGATGGGGGAGCTGGCCCCATGACGAATGCGTGGAGTGTGCAACTGTCGGTGCTCCTCGGGGTTCTCGTCGCTTGCGAGCACCGTCCGCCACCGTCTTCGCCTTCGTCCCAACCGGCCGCGGCGCCGCGCGCCGACAGCTCCGCGGAGCCCGAGGCAGCGACGCAGAGCGTCCCTCCTGGCGCGTTCGACGTGCCCGAAGGCGGTTGCCCGGCCGCCGAGAGCCATGCCGATCCCGTGTGCGCGTCGGCCCGCGCGCTCCCCGTCGTGTTGACGGAGATCCCCACCAAGCTCAACGGCCTCCTCCCGCTCGCCGGTGGCAAGGTCCACAACCACTCCTCGCGCGACCTCTACGCGATTGGCTCGGTGCCCGGCACGGGCTCGTGGGAAATCGCACGCGTCGCGGCGGGAGCCAGTCTCGGCGGCGATCTCCGTGGCGAAGCTCCGCACACGACCACGGACGTGGACTGGGTGTCGGCGAGCCCCCCGGCGCCGGACGGACGTGGTGCGTTCAGATACGATCCCTCCGCGATCGGCGTGAAGGTCTTCGATGGGGGAGAGCTGACGGTCGTCGATCGCCCCGGTGGCGGTGTCCGCTTCGAGCTGACATCTCCCGGGCCGCTTGCCAGCAAGATCTCCACCGCCGGCCAGATGAACGGCGGCTCCGCGATCGTCTACGTGCCGCGGCGGTGAGCCTACGCGCCATGAGCGCGTGATTCGGACTCGCTTCGTCAGGGACACGTCCCCGACGCGCGGCGCTTCCTTGTACATCTTGTGCAGCGCGCTGCGCGCGTGAGAGCGTTCCGCTTCGACAAGTGGGGAGAAGCCGCCGTGGCACGCGCGGTGCATCGCGTGGAGGCATCGAGCACTCGTGCACGACCGCCGACGAGGCCGCCGACGGCCCGTACCGAGCGTCCACGAAGAGGCCATCGGTTTTCAGGGCGATTTCGGCGTACCGTTCCGACGGGACTTCGTGGAAGGGGATCGAGCAAGTGGGCAAATCAGGACAGGGGGAGCCGGTGATCAGGACAGCTGCATTTCTCGCCGTCATGGCGGTTTCGTCGGTTGCGTCGGCGCAGGCCCCGTCGGGAGCGAAGGCCGATGAGCCTGCTCCGTCGATCGTCACGCTCGCGCCGTGCACCGTGCTCCCGCAGCCGGGCACGCCGTGCGCGATGTCGGGCGGGCGCGCCACCACGATTCGCGTCGCGCGCATCGGCGTCGAGCTCGTGCTCGGGACACTCTTCGGGGCGGGCCTCGGGGCGCTCGGTGCGTACGCGGGGCTCAACGCCGATCTCGCCGCGGGCAACGAGTCGGGGGTCGGCCTCGGGCTCGGCACGTCGTTCGGCGTCGCGCTCGGTGTCGCCCCCGGCGTATGGCTCGGCGGCCGTGCCATGGGCGGCGACGGCTCCTTCGGGTGGACGCTCTTGGGGAGCGCTGTCGGGACGGGCATCTCCGCGGCGATGCTCGCCGCCAACTCCCAGCCGGGCATGCTGTTCCTCGGCGCGACGATTCCGGTCTCGCTCTCGATCCTCGCCTTCGAGCTCTCGTCGCACACGAGGAAGGAGGCGCAGCCTTCGCCAGCCAAGCCGCCTTCGGCCAGGGTCATCCCTTCGCTCGGGCCTCGCTTCGTCGGCGTGGTCGGGACGTTCTGAGGGAGCACGACGATGGGACTCAATCGCAGGGAGTTCATCACCTACACGGCGGCCGCGAGCACGCTGCTCACGATGGGCAACGCGGGGTGCGGTGTCTCGGGCGCGGGCAACGACAGCACACCCGACCTCGGTCCAGGGCTACCGGACGGGGACTACTTCAAGCAGCTCGGCGCGGACCTCGCCGCGGCCGGGTTCGGCACGCCGCAGATCCTCATCGATCTCGATCGGCTCGACGCGAACGCGGACTCGATCGCCTCCGAGATCGGAAGGGATCGCTACCGCATCGTCGAGAAGTCGCTGCCGTCGCTCGACCTCCTCGGCTACATCCGGAGCCGCACGGGCGTCGATCGCTTCCTGGTCCTTCACCTGCCGTTCTTGCCCGCGCTGCTCGCGCGGTTCCCGACGGCGCAGGTCCTCGTCGGCAAGAACCAGCCGATCGCGGCGGTGAAGACGTTCTTCGACAGCCTCGCGACGAACGCCGATCGCGCGGACGCGGCGGCGCGCGTGTCGTTCCTCGTCGACGGACGGAAGCGGCTCGACGAGCTGGTCGCGCTCGCGTCCGCGATGTCGCTCACGCTGCAGGTCGGCGTCGAGATCGACGCGGGGCTGCACCGCGGCGGCGTGCGACGCCCGAGCGAGCTGCCGCCGGTCCTCGCGGGGTTCGTGGCCAACCCCGGTACGGTCCGCTTCATCGGGATCCTCGGCTACGACGGTCACATCATCGGCTCGCCGATGGCGCCGGGCCTCGAGGAGAAGGGCGTCCGCGCGGCGTACGGGTCCGTCGAGGCGACCTTCCGCGCGAGCGTCGCGGTGATCCAGTCGCAGTTCCCTTCGCTCTGGCGATCGGACCTGGTCTTCAACAGCGGCGGCACCAACACCTATCCGTTGCACCACGGCGGTGTCGTCAACGACGTCGCCGCGGGAGGCGGCATGCTCCGGCCGAACTCGTACTCGAACATGTTCATCGGAGCGCTCCAGCCCGCGCTCTTCCTCGCGGCGCCGGTCATCGCGCAGTTTCCCACCGTCGAGATCCCGTTCGTGAACAACGTGGGGCAATCGCTCGAGGACGGCAACCAGTCCTTCGCCATGTACGGCGGCGGCTGGGCCGCGGTCTTCGTGTACCCGCGCAACCTCTCGCTGGCGCCGCTGGTCTCCGACCCCGAGAACATGAACCTCGTCCCCAACCAGGCGCTGATCGTGGCGCCGGGAGACATCACGATCTCGCCCGGCGACTGGATCTTTCACCAGCCGCGCCTCGCGGACGCGATCTTCCAGTTCGAAGACATTTTGCTCGTCCGAGGAGGCCGGCTCCAGAGCAGCCGCTGGAAAGCGTATCCCCGTCGTTACTGAGTCGGCTACGCTTTGGCCCATGGATCGATGGGTCTTCTCGGGGCTGGCGTCGCTGTTGCCGTTCGCGCTCGCGTGCAGCAGCTCACCGGCGACCGGCGACGGTGGCACGGACGGGGGCAATCCCCAGGACGGAAGCGTCGTGGACGTCGCGCCGCAGGACTCGGCTCCGAGCGACGCGCCCAGCGACGGCGTCGCGGCGAACGACGGCGGCCTGCCGCCGTCCGGCTGGCTCTACACGATTCCGGGCAACGACAAGATCTACGTGTCGAACGGATCGACGGGCTCGGTGTGGGTGGGCCGCGGCGTCAACATGGATGATCTCTTTCTGTGCGGCTACAACTCCGGCTTCTGGATGACCAACCCGGAGCAGGCGCTCACCGGGATGCTCGCCAGCTTGATGAGCGGGTGGAAGCCGACGTTTCTGCGCATCTCGCTGTCGATGGACAGCTACTCGCCCTACGACATCAGCTGGAAGAACGACACGTCGCAATACCGCACGCACATGACGAACCTCATCGACGCGGTGGGCACCTACCCGAACACGTACGTGCTCGTCACGCTGCGCAGCGACTCGACGATGGTCGACGGCAACAACCAACAGTGCGCTCACGGTGGAGACGACGCGATATGCATCCCCACGGCGTCGACCGACGACGTGTACCGGGCGATCGTCGACACCTTCAAGGACAAGGCGTACGTGCTCTTCGGCATCTCGAACGAGCCGGGAGGCAACGTGGCCACGAACACCGCGCTGTCGGCGGCGATGAGCCACGCGGTCGGCGTCATCCGCGCGGAGGAAGATTCGCTCGGCGTGCCCCATCACCTGGTCTCGGTCCAGGGCAACGACTGGACGAGCTCGATCGGCTTCTACGACTCGGCGCCGCTCTCCTTCGACGACGTCGTCTACGAGTACCATTCGTATCCGCCGGCATCGAGCGGCTACACGCAGGCGCACATCCCGGTCATCATCGGCGAGTACGGGCCGAGCGGCAGCGACCTGAGCTGGACGAGCACCTTCTACGCCGACGTGGAGAGCAAGCAGATCCCGAACCTGGCCTGGGACCTGGACACCTACAACAACTGCAGCCCGGCTCTCGCCAGCGTGACCCACACGACGAGCATCACTCCGTCGGCCTGGGGCCAGGCCGTGCAGACCTACCTCCTCGCGCACTGAACCGCCGGCGGAAGATCGTTTCCAAAGCGCCGACCCAAGCGCCGAACGGGTGGCGTGTCTGTCGTGAGCTGTAAGGTCGCGAGCGCTGCGCCGTTGTCGTCGCGACGGAGGCAATCATGCGGCACACGTGCGCCCTTTTCTCGGCGCTCGCCCTCTCGGCGTGCGCTAGCCAACAACCGAGATCGCCCGCGTCGCTCCCCGACGCGGTGCAGGCCCGCTCGCTCGCGGCCGATGAGCGCGGCCCGGCCGGCTCGGTGGACTTCGCGGATCAGCAGGCGCGAGGCGAGGTGGTGGCCCTGGAGAGCCGCCCGGCGCCGACGGTCGCCAGCACGTTCGGGTTCGGGGGGGCCGGATCGAGCGCGGCGTCCTCGTCGCCCACCGCGCAGCTCCCTCCGGCTTCGGATGCGAGCGCCGAGCGGGGCGAGATGATCGACATCCAGGCGCGCTTCGCCGTGCAGTGCGACGCCGTCGCCGCGTGCGCCACGAAGTTTCGCGATCTCGTCGCCAAGACCGGCGGGCGCATCACGGTCGACGAGGCCAACGCCGGCAAGGAGACCGAGGTGACGTTCGAAGCTCGCGTACCGGCCGACCGCTTCGAGCCCTTCGCCGAGGGAATCGTCGGCATCGGCGCCGTGCAGGCGCGCGAGGTGCGCAGGCGCGACGTGTCCAAGGAATACCACGACAGCGAGCTCTTGCTGCACGAGCGCGACACGGCGCGGGAGCGCTACGAGGACCTGCTCAAGAACGCGAAGACCGTCGAGGACACGCTCAAGGTCGAGCAGCAGCTCGAACGTCTTCGCAACGAGATCGACCGCATCAAGGGCGATCTGCTCTGGCTCAAGGACCGCGTGGCGAGCGCGACGGTGCGCGTGCGATTCTTCCCGAGCGCCACGTCCGAGGACGCGGTCTTCGCGCCGACGGCGACGCTGTACCCGACGCTGCGCGCATCGATGCTCTTCGACCTGCGCTCCGAGACGCAGCGCAACGGTTATGTCGGCGGCGGCTTCTCCGTGCAGTTCAAGCCCTTCGCCCGCGCCATCACGCTCGACGTCGACATCGTCCGCGCCGCGCTCGCCGACAAGCCGACGAGCAGCGATTGGGCGTACACGTTCCTCGCCGGGTTCGACCTCTACTCCGACCTGCTGGGGGGCGGACGCCGCAAGTTCCTGAACCCGTACCTCGGATTTCGCATGGGTTACGCGATCACGGAAGGGGAGGGCGACTTCGCGTTCGGCGGCGTCGTCGGGCTGGACGTCGTCAAGACGAAGGCGATCCTGCTCGATCTCGGGGTGCGGGTGCTCGGAATGGTCGGCAACGATCAGGGCCCGCACGTGGCCGTGGGACCGTCCGCGGGGTTCAGCTTCGCGTTCTGAGCACGGCGCGACGCGCTACGGCGCGGCTTCGATGGTCGTCGAGCCGAGGGTGTAGGGCTGCGGGGTCGGTGTGCACGTGGTGTGAACGTCGCCGAGGACGACCGCGCTCGCGTCGACGCCGGTCCCCACGAATCCGAGCGGCGCGACCGAGCCCGCCGGGCCCACCACCTTGACCTGGAACTCGATGCTCGGCGCGGTGTAGCTCGTGCCGTTGCCGACGTGGGCCGGCAAGAGCATGTGGACCCCGCTCGCGTCGTGCGTCACGCGCGCGTTCGCGCGGACGTTGTCGCTGCCGGTCCCGGGGACGATGCGCGCCGAGCCCTCGACGTAGGTCGTGCCGGCCGGGACCGTGTAGTCGGCGGTCATGTTGTGGATGTATCGGAGCCCGAAGTGCGAGATGGGGATGTTCACGGCGTCGATGCGGATGGTGAACGTCGAGCCGACGGGCTGCGACGACGGCATCGTGACGATGTTGCGGTACGACTGACCGTCGGGTCCTCTCGTGCACTTGAGCGGGACGGTGCGATCGCTCGTACCCCCGCCGGACGCGACCGTCGCGACGAGAAGGAGAGTGACCGCCACGAGCTTCGAACCGAGACGCACCGACGAAGCATACGACACCCTCCGCGGCGCGCACGCTCGGGATGGCGATCTTCGCGTCTGGGTGAGCGCACCGTCGCCGGCCCGGACGTTCGCTCCCCGGAGCGGCTACTCGGCTATTCGAGCGTGTCCCAGAAGTCGCACTTGTCCTTCTTGAGGCCGCTGTTCGTCGTCACCGTCGCGTCGAGGACGAGGTTCGTGTCGCTCGCCTGCGAGTAAGCGGGCCACTGGGGGGCGCCGTCGCCGTTCGGATCGCCCTTGCCGGCGAGGCGGAACCAGTACCCGTCGACGGTGTCGGCGACCGCCAGATCGGCATCGGTGAGCTGCTGACCGAGGTAGCCGTTGCGGAAGACGAACGGAATCTCGAACCCGTGCGCGGTCGTGACACTGGGAAAAGCCGTGACCGTGTACGGATACGTGAACTGGTAGAGGTACGCGGTCCCTCCGCTCGCGGCGAGAGCGCGCGCGGCACGCCTCGCCGGACACGCGAAGGCGCCGTCGGTGATCAAGTCGGCGAGGGCCTGGACGGGGGACGAATCGACGGGATATTGCGCCGCGATGGCGTCGACCGCGGCCGCGCCGAAGAGCGCTTGGAGCGCGCCGCGAACGTCGGTCGAGGTCGGCGGCGGCGACCCCCACAGGGCCGTGAAGAGCTCCCCTTCGTTGAGGTTGCTTCCGAGGATCACGGGCACGTGCGCGAACTGGCCCGCGGTGATCGCGTCGATCGGGACGGCGGGCAGCACGACGCCGTCGACCACGGGCCAGTAGGATTCGCCGGTGAGGCCGATGAGGGCCTTGCGGAGCGGCAAGGCCAAGAGGACTTCCTCGGCGCTCTTGGAGCGCAGGCAGGACATGACCGTGCCCGGGTCGGTGCAGCCGAGCGCAGTCGCCAGGCGGTTGGCCTGGTCCTCGGCCGCCGCCTTCGTCTCGAACGCGTCCGCGAGGCACAAGCCACTCTCCATCACGGCGTGCGCGAACAGCCCGTTCGACTTCGGCAGGACGAGTTGTGCGCACGTACTGATCCCGCCCGCCGACTCACCCGCGAGCGTCACGTTCTTCGCGTCGCCGCCGAATGCCGCGATGTTGCGCTGAACCCACCCGAGCGCGGCTTGCTGGTCGAGAAGGCCGGGGCTGGGCGCGGTCGCGACGCCCTCCTCGGCGGCGAGCGCGGTGTGGGACATGAACCCGAGCGGGCCGAGGCGGTAGTTGAACGTGACCACGACGGCGTTCTCGTCGAGGACGAGCTTCTCGCCGTTGTACAAGAGCCCGCTGCCCGAGCCGCTCACGAACCCACCACCGTAAATCCAGACGAACACCGGCGCGTTCTTCACGTCGGCGGCCGGCGTCCACACGTTGACGTAGAGGCAGTCCTCGCTGGACGAAGCGCTCATGGCGCCGTTCGAGAGCTGCGGGCAATCCGGGCCGAAGGTCGTTGCCTGGCGCGCGCCGCTCCACGCCGGCGCGTCCGTCGGAGGCAAGAACCGCAGCGGCCCCACCGGCGGCGCCGCGAACGGGATGCCGAGGAACGACCGCACGCCGTCCGCGGACGAGCCGTGCACGACGCCCTTGTCCGTCGTGACGTCGAGCGGCCCGTCGGAAGGAGCCGAGCTGCAATCGATGATTGGAAACAGAAGAAACGCGAAAAGTCCCCATCGCCCCATTCACCGATTGTCGCTCGATGGCTCGCCTCGAAGCAACAGGGGAAGGCACGTCGGCGAGGTCGCTCACGTGAGCAGTACAGCTCCCGGACGACGCGATATAGTCCCGCGAATGCCGGTTCCATGACGCAGCTCGGCGACGCACACAATTTCGGGCGGCACGTCGTCCT
The DNA here is from genome assembly GCA_035470765.1 of Polyangiaceae bacterium. GTDB lineage: Bacteria > Myxococcota_A > Polyangia > Polyangiales > Polyangiaceae > DASXHD01. The sequence goes on from DATIQP010000074.1 coordinate 10,980, forward strand.
GCGCGGTCGACGCATCCACAAGCCGCGCCCGCTGCTCTGGGAGTGGCTCGTCCTCTCGAGGGCGAGCCCGCTGCGCAAGCTGCTCGGGGCCGGCTTCGACTTCTTGCCGGCGCTGCGGTTTTACGAACGCGACGAGGTCGAGACTCTTCGCCTCGCGCCCATTCGCTCGCGCTCCGCGAGGACGCGCCGCGAGGTCGCGTCGATCACCGGGCGATCGCTCGCGCTGTGGTCGTGGCTCGGCGTCTCCGATCTTCACTGGGAGAACCTCGTCCTCGGCGTCGACGCGCGCGCGCGCATCGTCTTCGGCCCGCTCGACGTCGAGATGATCCTCGCCGATCTCGCGTTGCCGACGTACACGAAGCTCATCGCCGACGCGGACCCGGAGTATGCCGAAATGTGCCGGCACGCGGCGGGAGTGCGGCGCGTGCTCCCGATCCTGGGCAAACCGATCGCGGCGCCGGAGCTCCTGGCGACGGTGGGCGCGTATCGCGACGCGCTGGAGTTTCTCGATCGCCACGCCGGGGAGATCGCGGCGACGTTCCTCTCGCTGCCCGCGCTGCGCACGACGCCGATTCGCGTGCTGCTGCGCGCGACCGCCGACTACGTTCGCGCGCGCACCGAGCCCGTGTGGCCGCCGCTGCTCGACGCCGAGAGCGTGCAGCTCGCGCGAGGAGACATCCCGTACTTCTTTCGGCTGTACGGCGAACGCGGCATCCATTTCTACGAGGACGCGCGCCTCGAGAAGCGGGGGCGCCTCCCGCTGCGCGGCGACGTCCCGAAGCTCGAGCCGCTGCTCGATCTCGAGCGCGGCCTTCGCTCGCCCTCGCGAAAGAAGCTGCGAGAGCAAGGGCTCTTCGCGGTGATCGGAGCGTTCGACCATCCGTCGCTCGACGGCCGTCACGAAGACGGCGGGCTCGCGATCGACCTCCGCAAGCGCACCGTCGTCGTCGAGCGGGCGGGCGAAACGCTCGAGGCGCCTCGCGACCTGAGCCGCGTCGTCGGGAGCGCGTACCTGCCGTGCTCGTGCGGTGAGATACAATGACGCCCGTGGCCTCATCCACGTGCGAGACCTGCCACCGTCCCAGCGCAGCCTGCGTGTGCGATCGGATCGTGACGCTGCCCACCACGCGCCGTGTCTTGATTCTGCAGCATCCTCAAGAGCAAGACGCTTTGCTCGGCTCCGCCCAGATCCTCGCGGCGATGCTCCCGAAGGCGAAGCTCGTCGTCGGCCTGAGCTGGGCCAATTTCGCCTCGGCCCTGGGCGAGGAGGGCGCCGATCCGAAGCACTGGGCCGTACTCTTTCCGGATCGCGACGCTCCGGGCAACGGCGTCCGCGACCGGCGCGGGAACGCGATCGAGCCTTCGTCTTGCGAAGGCATCGTCGTCCTCGACGGCACCTGGTCGAAGGCCAAGACGCTCTGGTGGCGCAACCCGTGGCTGACGAAGATGAACCGGATGACGCTCGCACCGGCAAAGCCCTCGATCTACGGACGTCTCCGCGCCGAGCCGAAACGCGAGTACGTGTCGACGCTCGAGAGCGTGGCCGCGGCGCTGACGCTCTGCGGTGAGTCACCCGAGGTCCAGCAGGGCCTCGAGCGCGTGTTTCGCACGCTCGTTCAACGCGTCCGTGACGCGGACCACCGAGGTCCACGTTCCCGGCCCTGATGGGATACGCCCGATCGCGCGGGCAGGGTTCAGCGGGAGAGGGCGCCGAAGAAGAAGTTTTCGAGCAGCTCCGCCTCGCGCCGTTCGTGCTTCCCGAACCGATCCAGGAGGTCGGAGAGGCGCGCAACGAACTGTTGTGCCGTCGCAGCCGCCTGAAGCTCGGAGACGAGACGCTCCATGTCACGATGCTCCCGCTTCAGATCGGCGATGGGTTCGAGAAGCTCCGGGGACTCCTTCGCGAGCGCGCCGAAGTATTCGTCCCGTTCTTCCACCGCGAAGTGCGTGAGCAATTGCCTGGCGAAGTCCATGGCCATCGCCTGAAGCTCCGGCGACGGCGGACCGCTCACGTCGACCTGCGCCTCGCGCCGTCTTCGTAGGGCCTCGACCGAATCCCGGAGCGTCGCGTGCTGGCTCAGCACGAGCGTGGCACGCCCAAAGAGGTCCGGTAGCAGTTGATGGTGATGTCCGGCCATGATCGCTCCGTGGCTCCGAACATTGTCGAGGCAACGACGACCCGGCGGCATGTCCAAGATCATCTGGCGAACAGGTTGACCGGCGTCGCGCCAGCGGCTCGCTCAACGGTAGGGCGGCTGCGGCACCTGCTGGATCGCAGCCCACAGGACCTGGATGAGCGACCTCACGTTCTTCGCGTTCTTCCCCCAATCGATGCACTGCGTGGGGAGGCCACACTCGCTGCGAACCCGCACGACGTTCGGGGCGAGCGGTGTGATGGTCATCTTCTCGCCCCACGAGAGCAGCGACGGCCCGGGCGCGATGTGCCAGGCACCGCCGCGCGCGCCGTAGCCCCACGTGGCGATCCCGAGCCTCGCCGCCTGGCACGCGTACACGACCCACTCGTGCGTGACGGGCATCGGGAAGGTGACGTCTTCTTCGTGATATGCGGGAAAGCCGAAGGCCACGGGATGATGGTACGCCAAGCGCGGCGCGTCCTTCCTCCGGTTTTCACCGTTGCCGCTCTTTCCCGCGGTCGCTGATGCCGCGATGGCCGGGCCGCAGGGTAGCTCGATGGGTGCGCAGCGGCGTGTCGCAGCCGAAGGGGGCGGTCAGAACGTCAGCTCGTCGGTCTTCGGGTCCCGGGGCGCGCCCGCGCCGTGCGTGGGCGCCGGTCGAACGTGCGGCTTGGAAACCGAGGCGCCGGCAGCCGCAGCCGCGGGAGCGCTCGCGCTCGGCTCGGTGGCCACGCTCGTCGCCGTCGATGGCGCCGCGCTCGCCGCCGTCGTGGGCAGCGGGAGCCGGAGCGGCGCGTCGAGCGAAGACGCGGCTGCGGGCGACGCACGGCTCGTGCTCCGGGGCGAATGCCTCCCGAAGGCGGCCCAAGCCGAGACGCCGAGCACGCCCGCGATCGCGACGGCCGCGGCGGCGAGACGCCACGAGCTCCGCACAGAAGGACGCGTGATGGCCGACGAAGCGCCGCCCATCGTCCCTCCTACCGACGACACCGTGCGCGCTCGCTCGAGATCGTTCACGCTGTCCGCATTGAGCGTTCGCGCTTCCTCCACGACGCGGCGGTTCCGACCGCTCGCCGACGGGTCGGGCGTGTAGGATTCCTCACCGACGAGGGCGCGCAGGGCGTCGGCCATCTCCTTCGCGGATTGAAAGCGCCCGGCAGGATCGCGCGTCACGGCCTTCGCGAACCACGCGTCGAACGTGGGCGGAAGCGCGCGCAACGTCGACGGCGCGGGAATCGGCTCCGAGCAGATGAGGACGAAGACGTCGCCGACCGTGCGCCCCTCGAAGGGCAGGCGCCCGCAGACGCACTCGAACGCGATCATCGCGAGCGACCAGAGGTCGCTGCGAAAGTCCACGCCGGTCCCGCGGACTTGCTCCGGGCTCATGTAATACGGCGTGCCGAGGAGCGCGCCCGCCTCCGTGCTCACCTTGGATGCCGCCTCGGCGACGTGCTCGATCTTGGCGATGCCGAAGTCGAGCACTTTGACGATCTCCTCGTCGTCGTTCTTCACGATGAAGATGTTGTCGGGCTTGAGGTCGCGGTGGACGATCCCGGCGTCGTGGGCTTTGCCAATGGCTCGCGCGACGTGGGTGACGATGCGCGCGGTCTGAGCGAGCGACAGCGTGGAGAGGCGCCCGAGACGCGTCGCGAGGCTCTCGCCTTCGAGCAGCTCCATGGCGATGAACGGCGCGTCTCCATCGACGCCGTGCTCGATGATCTGGACGACGTGCGGGCTGCGCAGGCGCGCCGCCGCCTGCGCCTCGCCCAAGAAGCGTTTGAGCCCGTCCTCGCTGCTGCCGTGCAGGAGCTTGATCGCGACCTGGGAGTGGAGCGTCACGTCGTCCGCCAGCCAGACGGTACCCATCCCTCCCTCGCCGAGTCGGCGTACGAGGCGGTAACGTCCAGCTACCAGGTGACCGGCAGTCGCCAAAGTATCTCCGATGACATACCGGCGCGAGAAGCCCGTCAAGCGGAGGTCCGGACGGCGTCAGAACCGGCCGACGAGGCTCGCGCCGACGAGCCCGGGGCCGACGAGCGGCGCGCCGGAGACCTCGAGCGGCGCGGTGGTCGGTTTCCGCGGTCCCTGCTCTTCGAAGCGCGCCGGTCCGAGCGGCGCGGGCGGCGTGTCGAAGAAGAACAGGGCCCCGGCCCCGAGCGCGAGCGCCACTGCGCCGCCGAACGCGCCGTACGCGGCGAGCTTGAAGCCCTCCCGCACGCTCACCGCCGACGAGTACGCATCGAGCTGGCTCTGCGTGATGTTGCGCGTCGCGCTCGTCGCGAGCGTCGACTCGGCTTGCCCCTGCTCCCAGAACGCGACGCCGATGAACACGCCGCCCAGAACGACGGCGGTCGCCGCGCCCCCGAGCAGCACGTACGAAAGGACGCGCTGTTGCGTTCCCGCGAGTGCGACATCGAGCGTCTTCGATTCCCCACGCGCGAGCTTCATCTGCTCGCCGTAGGGACGACGCCCGTTGCGCACGAGGGCGATGAAGTGCGTGCCGGCGGGCAGCTCGATCGGGCCTGCGAGCGGCGTCCTTCCGACCGGCCTCCGATCGACGAGCACGTCGGCGCCGCTCTCGGCGTGGACGACGAGCTCGGCGGGTTTCTCGCGCAAAGGCACCTCGAGCGCGACGAGACCGCCTTCGACCGCCACGAGCGGGTGGCGGTCCTCGAAGTAGCCGTCGGCTTCGACGCGCACCGAGTGCGGGCCCGCGGTCACGTCGGCGATGAGCGGCGACGGGTGGAGCGGTCCGTTGTCGAGGGCGACGCGCGCGCCGTCCACCGCCGACGACACCATCACGCGCGTTCGCGGCTTCTCGGCCGAGGCCTCGGCCGCTTGCTGCGTCGAGAGCCCCAGCTTCGCCGTGACGCCCTCGAGCTCGGCCAGCTCGTCGACCGCGATGCCCCGGTATTTGCCGCTCGACACCTTGGCGACGTACGCGCGGTAGTGCTCGGTCGCCGCGCGCAAGTCCGCAGGATCGTGCATCGCGTAGAACTGCTTCCGGTGCGCCTGCGCGATCGAGAAGAGCAAGCCCGGGCGCTGCGAGATGCGATACGCCTCCTCGAACGCCTCGATCGCTCCCTTGAACTCGCCCTGCGCGTACGCCTGGGCGCCCACGTTGAAGATCGCCTCCGCGCGCTTGGTGTCGCCCTCGTCGGCGCGCGCGGCGAGCGGCAACGCGAGCACGAGCACGAACGCACGGAGCGCTTGCTTCCTCATGGGCGCACCGCGTGTCCGCGATGGACGGTCAGGCCCGCGTCGCCGGCCACCGCGAGATCCGTGACACCGTCGCCGTCGACGTCGCCGGGCGCGATGCGATGTCCGCCGGCGACGTGGAACGCGAGCGAGCTCGCCACGCTCGGAGCGCGCTGGGCGAACGAGGCGAGCGAAACGCCCTCGTCCGTCAGCACCGCGAGGCTCGGCGCGCTGCCGCCTGCGTCGAGCACGGCGAAGTCGATCGCCGGGTGCCCGTCCGGATTCGGCACCGCCGTCATCGTGCCGAGCTGGCCTGCGTGATCGTTCCAGAACACCACCACGCTCGTCGTTCCGGCGACCGACGCCAGCGCCACCACGTCGGGCTTGCCGTCGCCGTCGAGATCGGTCGCGAGCGCCCTGCCGCTTTGCGACGCGGCGCTGCCCGTCTCGTCGTGCACGACGAGCGCGTCCACCTCGGTCGGCGTGCCGAACACGAGGCGCAGCGGCGGGTCCGCCGAAGGCCCGGGCTGGGCGCGCGCGACGGCGACCGTGCCCTTGCTGGAGTCACTGGTCGAGGGACCGAGCGCGACGAGCTGGTCGGTGCCGCTCCCGTCGAGGTCGACGGCGGTGATCGCGACGTGCGCCCAGTCGAGCCCGTCCGGAAGCGGATCGCCGTCTCGCGACTGCGCGGCGTCGAAGCCTCCGTGACCGTCGGTGGGGAGCAGCCACAGACGATAGACCGGCGTCGGCGGAACGGGGAAGACCTGCTCGTCGAGCGCGGCGAGGTCGATCGGACCGCTGCCGCTCGTGAAGTGTCCGAACGCATACCGCCAGGGAAAGCCGCTCGCCACCGCCGTCTTGCTCGTGAACGTCGTCATCGAGAGCGGGGAGCGGAGCACGCGATCCCCGGCCCCGGCGAACGTGCCGAAGTCGGTCGTGCTGTCGTTCGGCATCGACGTCGTGAGCAGCGTGTCGGTGCCGCTGAGGATCCCGGACGTGTCGACGAACTTCCCGACCGTCGTCTGACGGATCGACTTGAAGCGCCCCATGCTGATGGGTGGGGCGGGTGCGCCGACCGCGTTGCCGAACAGGATCGAGACGGAGTCGCCGAGCGGATCGCTCGGGTCGGCGATCTCGCTCACGGCGAGATCGTTCACCAGATCGCCGTCGAAATCGCCGACCGCGAAGTGCCGCACCGGGGCCGTCGGCACGAGGAACGGGTCGAGGGCGCCGCCCCCGGCGCCTACGTAGAAGTCGATGTTCGCCGCGGCCGACGATCCCGCAGCGACGTCCAGGATGCCGTCGCGGTTGAAGTCCGCGATGACGGCCTCGGTCCACGGCTCGCTCTGCGCCAGCGCCCTCGGCACGAAGGTCACGGCGTTTCCATTGACCTGGCTCACGAGCACCTGCGTCGGCGTGACTTCATCGACGATGCCATCACCGTCGAGATCGCCCACCGCCAGCGGGAGCGGACCCACGAACCGCGCGTACGTCGCGAACGTGTCATCACCGTTGCTCGCTGGAATCGTCGTGGGATCCGAGTGGAACGTGCCGTCGCCGACGCCGTAGGCCACGTCGACCTCGTCGCACCCCGAGCATCGCGAGGCTCCAAGGAGGAAGTCGAGGTGCCCGTCTCCGTTCACGTCGAGCAGGAGCGGTCCGCGCACGACCGTCGCCCCTCCCGAGAGCTTGACCGGCGTCGGGACCTTGGTCGAAAAATCGTAGCTGTTCCAGGCGAAGCCGCCCTTCCCGTCCGGGCTGCAGGCCGTGTACACGTCGACCTCGTTGCTGCCCACGTACGCGAAGGCGAGCTCGTCGCAGGGCGAGATCGCGGGATTCTCGACGAGGTGCCCGACCGCGACCGGCCCGGCGAGCTCGCTCGGCGGCGTGCTGAGGAGGGTGAGCAAGCCGCCCTGACCGGAAGTCTGGAGGAGCGCGATGCCCGAGGTGGTCCCGTACGTCCCCATGATGAAGAGCGTGTCCGCGGGGTTGGGCGGCAGGCCCCTGAGCACGATCATGCTGGCGTTCGTGAGCCCCGCCGCGTAGCTCGACGGAAACGCGGTCGGGACGAACGCGCGGCTTGCGCTCCCGAGATCGACGATCGTGCCGCCGCCGGCGCCGACGACGACGTCCGCACGCCCGTCGCCCGAAATGTCCCGCATCACGGGGTGAACCGAGCTGCTCGCCCGCCGCGGCGTGCGCACCGCGGCCGGGGATGCGAGCGTGGCGTCGAAGAAGGTCGAGATCTCGGCAGCCTCGAGCCCGACGAGATCGGCGCGTCCGTCCCCGTCGACGTCACCCACGAACAGATCGGAGAAGCTCCCCGCGATCGGCTGCGTGGCTGGGCCGAAGGTCCCGCTCGGTGTGCGGCACGTTCCGTCGGTGCCGCATCCCATTCCGGGAGGGCAAATCGCCGTCGTGCCGTCGGACTGAAGACCGCAAGCGTAGCGGCACTGGCCCGCCGTGCCCGGTGATCGGCAGAGCGCGCCCGGCGCGGTCGCGAAGGTGTCGCAGTCCTCGTTCGGGTCGATCACCTGGTTGCCGCAGACACCGCTCTGCACTGCAGGCAGGTTGTCGCACGCGACGAGCGCCAGGAAGAGAAGGCAGCGAGCCCCCGTGCGCATGCGCCGATGGTACGACGGACAGAGACGTGCAGCGTGGAATTTGGCCCGTCACCCGCGCCGCCTCCCACGCTCCTCTTCAACCTCGCCCATCGGCGGCATGGTCACCGTGGAGCCGCCCTTGCACGGCGTCGAGACGAAGGTCTACTGGACCGCGGCCTCGACGGAGACCGCGACGAGGCGGCGCTGAAGGGCGTCTTTTCCCTCGTGCTCGCCGCGACTTGGTGGGACACTGCGCGGCGCTGGTTCCCTGATGGAGACACCCAACACCTTCTCATCGCCGCTGTTCCTCGAGAGCGCGCGCGAAATCGTGGCTCGCCTGAGTCAGTTCCCGGGTGCGGAGCCGGCCCCGCTCGTGCGAGAGGCGGAGGCGCTCATCAAGGAGCTCGAAGACTGGAAGTCGGTGGACGCGGACGGGCGGGTCGCCATCATCCAG
>DATIQP010000075.1:0-7518 GCA_035470765.1 Polyangiaceae bacterium
ACGCGAAGGAGCAGGGCCTCTTCTTCGATCCGAAGAGCGAGCCCGCGTTCTCCGACAAGCTCGCGCTCGACCTCGCCACGGTGCAGCCGTGCATGGCCGGGCCGAAGCGCCCGCAGGACCGCGTGCTGCTCAGCGAGGTGAAGCCGAGCTTCTACGGCTCGCTCGACGCGATGCTCAACCGCCCCGCCGGCGGCGCGACGAGCAACCCGACGAAGGTCGAGACCGGTGGTGAGGTCGACCACGGCTCCGTCGTCATCGCGGCGATCACGAGCTGCACGAACACCAGCAACCCGAGCGTGCTGATCGCGGCGGGCCTCGTCGCGAAGAACGCGGTGGCCAAGGGCCTGAAGACCAAGCCCCACGTGAAGACCAGCCTCGCGCTCGGCTCGCAGGTCGTCCCGGACTACCTCGCGAAGGCCGGGCTGATGCCGGCGCTCGAGGCGCTCGGATTCCACGTCGTCGGCTTCGGCTGCACGACCTGCATCGGCAACAGCGGCCCGCTGCCGCCCGCGGTCAGCAAGGCGGTCGAGGCGGGCAACCTGGCCGTCGTGAGCGTGCTGAGCGGCAACCGCAACTTCGAGGGGCGCGTACACGCCGAGGTGCGCGCGAACTACCTTGCCTCGCCGCCGCTCGTCGTGGCCTACGCGCTCGCGGGCACCGTCAACCTCGATCTCGACAAGGACCCGCTCGGCAAGGGCACGGACGGCAAAGACGTCTTCTTGAAGGACATCTGGCCGACCACCGGGGAGGTCGAGAAGGCGCTCGCGGCGAGCCTCTCGCAGGAGTCGTTCGAGCGCGTGTACTCGGACGTCTTCAAGGGCGACGAGCGCTGGCAGAAGCTCGAGGTGGCCGAAGGCGAGCTCTTCGCCTGGCAGGACGCGAGCACGTACGTGCAGCACCCGCCGTACTTCGAGCACATGACGCGCGACGTCCCCCCGGTGGCGGACGTCGTCGGCGCGCGCGCTCTGGCCAAGCTGGGAGACAGCATCACCACGGACCACATCTCGCCGGCGGGCAGCATCAAGGCGAAGAGCCCCGCGGGGCAGTACCTGCTATCGCACACCGTCGAGCAGAAGGACTTCAACTCGCTCGGCGCGCGGCGCGGCAACCACGAGGTGATGGTGCGCGGCACCTTCGCGAACGTGCGGCTGCGCAACCAGCTCGCCCCCGGCACCGAGGGCGGCGTGACCAAGCACTTCCCCAGCGGCGACGTCCTCTCCATCTTCGAGGCCTCCGAGCGCTACAAGAAGGACGGCGTGCCGCTGGTGGTGATCGCGGGCAAGGAGTACGGGAGCGGCAGCTCGCGCGACTGGGCGGCCAAGGGGCCGATGCTCCTCGGCGTGCGCGTCGTCATCGCCGAGAGCTACGAGCGCATCCACCGGTCGAACCTCGTCGGGATGGGCATCCTCCCGCTCCAGTTCCTTGGCGGCGACAGCGCGGCGTCGATCGGCCTCGCGGGCGACGAGACGTTCGACTTCCGCGGGCTCGCCGAGGTGGTGAAGAAGGCGCAGGTCGGCCAGCAGATCAAGGTGACGGCCAAGCGCCCCGACGGGACGTCGCTCTCGTTCGACGCGGTCGTGCGCATCGATACGCCGAACGAGTTCGCCTACTACCAGCACGGCGGCATCCTGCACTACGTGCTGCGGCAGCTGCTCAAGGGCTGACCTCACCCCCGAGCGAGGCGGGCGAGCACGGTGCGCACCGCTTCCTTGCGGCGCGTCGACTCCTTCTCGAGATCGTCGATCTTGCGGCGCTGCACGCCGACCTGATCCTCCGCGGTCACCATGCGCGTGACGAGCGGCTGCGCGAGGGCGCCGCGGTCGCCGATGGCCTTGGCGTCGTCGCGGTAGCGGGCGAGGTCCTTCTCGGCGCGCCCGAGGTCCTCCCGCGCGGCGGCGAGCTGCGTGCGCGTGTCCTCGTAGTCCTTCATCCTCGCGCTCGCCTCCTGGGCCACGGCGCGATCGGTCGCGGGGATGTTGGGGAGCGTGGCGAGCTCGGCGAGGCGCTTGGCGGACAGGGCGTCGAGGTTCTGGCTGCGCGCGAGGCCCTCCACGCTCTTCACGTGGCGCGTAGTCTCCTGGCGCCCGGGGACGCGCACGACGATGAGCGGGTGGCCGCCGGCGATGTCGTAGTCGGCGGAGTCGGCGCCGCTCACGGTGGCGTTGCGATCGAGCTGGAGCGCGACGTAGACGCTGCGAGGCTGACCGCTGCGGTTCTCGACGCGCCACTCGGCGTCGCGCGTGCGCAGGAAGTGCTCGGTGACGCGGTCGGCGAAGAAGGTGAGGCGCTGGACGTTCTCGACCTCGAGGGGCGTCCCCGTCTCGCGAGCCTCGACGTCGAGGTCGGCGCCGAAGGTGATGAAGCGGCGCTCGCCGGGCTTGAGGCGATCGATCGAGGACTCGCCGGAGAAGCCGCCGTCGGCGAAGAACGAGATGGTGCCCGGCGGGAGGGTCTGCGGCGTGGAGTTGACGAAGCGGACCGCGGCGCGCGCGACGGGCGAGGCCGACGGGTCGACCCAGGCGATGCGCTCGGCGTCGAGGGGCTGCTGCAGGAACGGGACGAGCGCGGAGGAGTGGGCCCGGAGCGAGAGTGTGCTCGGCAGGCCGTAGACGAAGAGGGCGCCGGCCTCGACGCCGGTGGCCTGCGCGACGCTGGCGAGGTCGCCGACCGCGAGGAGCGAGCTCTCCCCGACGCTGGAGCCACCGCCGGCGCCGTGGCCGATGGTGCCGATGCTGCCGAGGCCGAAGCCCGAGCCGCGGCCGCCTCCGCCCTCCCCATAGCCCGAGAGCCCCAGGCCGCCCGCTCCCTCGGCGTCCTCGACGTGGTCGCCCCACATCGTGTCGGCGGTGCGGCTCATGAGCTGCGGGACGGTAGAGAGCTCGTTCTGGGGCGTGATGAGCTCGCGCTTGGCGTAGCGGGGCGCGGCGAGCGGGAACAAGAACGAGTCGGGCCGGCCGTTGACGAGGTCGACGTGGACCCCGTTCCAGCTCTCGTCGGTGTCGTTGTGGAGCAGCGCCCAGGCCTGCAGCACGGGCTTGCCCTCGCGGGGGACGACGAGCCGGTACGTGGTACGCCAGACGGGCGTCTCGGCGATGTAGCCGAGGGTGACGGGCGCACCCGGCTCGCCGAGGAGACGCAGCGCGTGGCGGCTCTGGCCGTCGTTGGAGAGCAGCGCCTCGAGGGCGGCGTCGAGGCGCGCGCCCTGCGCGGGATCGGTGGGGCGCACCGAGACGAGCTCGGCGCCCTCGTAGTGGACGACCTCGGCGTGATCGGTGAGGAGCGTGAGGCGCAGCTTGCGCTCGGGCCTGGCGGGCTTCGTCTCCTTCCCGGAGTCGTCCTTGCTGTCTTTGTTTTCCACGGGCGCGTCGAACGCCTCGACGTGGACGAGGCGCCCCGTCGTGACGCCCTTCGCGGTGCGCACCTCGACGATCGATCCGCGCATGCTCTGGAGGAGCGCCTCGTAGGTGACGGGCGCGTCGCCTTCTTGCGGCAGGCCGGCGAGAGCCCGGGCCATGCCTCGGCTCATGCTGCTGCCGAACTCGACGCCGCCGACCTGCATCTTCCCGCCCGGCGTGAGCACGACCAGCGTCTTGAGGGCGTCGTCGAGGTGCCCGGCGGGCACGGGCAGGCCGGGTTGATCGGCGCGGGGGAGCGGGCCGCTCCGCTCGAAATATCCCACACCCGTCTCGTACAAGCGCAGCGTACGAAGGGGCAGGACGGAGGGCTCGGCAGCCAGGCGCGGCGCTGTGGACGCGCAGCCGGAGCCGAGGGCGAGAGACAAGACGGCAAGGGGGAGTCGGCGCATGCCGACACCGACAGCGCGGCCGGGCGCGAGTTCCGCTACCATGCCCCTTCGAGGGAGAGGAGGATGCACTACCTATACGGAGACTCGGCGCCGTCACCGCTTACCTCGAATTTTCTCGAGTTCCTGCGCGACGCGATCGACTTCGCCGTGTTCGTCCTGCAGGCGGACGAGCGCATCGAGGCGGGGAAGGTCAAGAGCGCGGCGCTGCGGGCCGTAGCCGAGGAGGAGCTGGCGGCGCTGGATCGCTTTGCGTCGGCGATGTCGACCGCGATCGACGGAGCGGAGCAAGGCCCGGCGGGCTCTCCCGCCGCCCAGTGCGCGGCGCGCCTCGCGCACTTGCTCGGGAGCACTCGCGGGGCCGTGGCTGACGCCGTGCGAAACAAGCTCGCGGCCGACATCGCGGCCATCGACGCCGACGAGGCGGCGGCGCGCGCGGCTTGCGTCGACGCGCTCGGGGTGCTGCTCGGGCCACACACGCCGCCGGGCACGACCACGACGCTGCGCCTGGTGCTCGGCGCCGACGGGGCCTACGACGCTCACGTGGCGGGCGATTCGTCCTTCGGGCTCGACTGGGTCTTCGAGCTCGCGGTCCCGCCCGAGAGTCCGTGGGCTTCGACCCTGCGGCTCGAACAGGTGATGTCCAACCTCGAGATCCGAGCGCCGCTCGTGACCGGGTGGATCACGAAGGAAGTGAAGGTGCGGCCACAGCACCTGGATCGCTACCTCGTGAAGGAGCTGACGGGGACCGACGGCGCGGTGATCCTGGAGCTCAGAACGGAGCCCGGCGTCGAGACCGGCTTCGATCTCGAGGCCGATCTCGACGCCGGGACGCTCGCGATGACGCGCGTCGGACCGAGCGACGACGCCTCGATCGGACCGTTCGAGGTGCACCCGGACGACCTGCCCGTCTTGCTCGACGTCGCGCGCAAGCTCTTCGACTCCGCCGCCGAGCTCGAACGGGGCCGCCTCGTGGAGGCAACCTTGGGCGACGGGACCTTCGGCGCGCTCGCCACGTTCGTTCCGTTCGTCGAGCGGCTCGTCGGGACGCTGGCTCCGATCACCCGCGAGATCGCGAAGCGCTCGCTCACGCCGACCGAGCTCGTCCTGCGCCGCGCGCTCGCCGACGATCGCCGCGAGGAGCTCTTCGTGACGAAGGCCTCGCTCCGCGAGAAGCTGCTCCCCCTCGCGGCGCCGCAGCGCGCGTTCTTCGCGCCGCTCGCGCTCGACGTCGAATCGCCGAGCGCGCAGAAGTCCCCGCCGCTTCCGGCGCCGCCCGGGCCGCCTCGCATCCCGGTGCCCCCTCGCGCCGAGGTGCAGCCCTCGAGACCCAAGCTCCCCGCGCCGCGCCCGACGGCGGCATCGCCCCCGCGCCCGACGGCGGCATCGCCCCCGCGTCCGCCGCCGCCGCCGCCGCCGCCGCGTGCCTCTTCGGAGCCGACGCTCGAGATCATCCACGACGCCGACTCCCAGCGCCGCAACGAGCCTTTCGTCGAGGCCGTCAAGAGGATCGTCCTCGTGCTGCGCAGCGGTCGGACCGACGAAGGGTATCGCCAGTACGCCGAGCTCATCTCGAGCGCGAGCTTCACGGAGTACCGCCCCGAGGATCAGCGGCAGGCTCTCAAGCTGCTGCTCATGGCCAAGGCGCCGGAGGCCCGGAGCGAGGCCGTCGAGAGCGCGTACGTGGCCGCGCTGGCGCGCATCCAGGCGCTCGTCGACGCGCTCGCCGAGCCGACGGACTACGAGATGCTCGGCGTCGCCCACCTGCAGCTCGGCGACAAGAAGGCCGCCGGCGCCGCGTTCGACACCGCCCTCAAGCTCGAACGCGCCCGAGACCCGTCGTCGGAGCTCTGCGCCAGCCTCTCGCGCCGCGTGGGCCAGCTGAGCACCTTCAACTGATCCCCGCCGGTGGAGATTATCACGTCGACAGGGGCCCTGAACCCTCAGAATGGTTGTCCCTGGTGCGCGGCGGTGATGCCCGCCTCATTCGCGAGGGAACGCTGTCTTGTGGCCCATCGGGCCCCGATTCAGGCAACATAGGAACATGCCGCCCACCCTCGGGGGGATCAAGACCGTCTATGTGATCGCGGGCGTGGCCGCGATGGTGCTGTTGTTGTTGATTGCGCTCCTGCGGAAGAAGGCGGGGCCCGCACCCACGACCGAATCGGATCGCGAGCCGCAGCCGAAGAAGCCCGCTCCACTGCCGGAGCCCATCCCGCGTCACGAGCCGCCGGCGGTCGCGCCGCCGGCAGTCGCCGCGGCGCCACACGAGCGCGACGACGACCTGCACTCGAGGCTCGAAGAGAAGCTCGAGCGCGAGCCCGAGCGGGTGCAGCCGCGCGAGGAGCCGCCGCCGGAGCAGGCCGCTGTCGAGCCGTTGGCGACCGAGGCGTTCGGTGCGCCGGCGCCGGCAGAGCGTCCGACGCCCGTTCCGGAGCCCGAGCCGATCGCGGTTCCGGAGCCGCCGCGTGAGGCGACGCCGGTGCCGTCACCGAAGGTCGCGCCGCCGACCCCGGCGCCTGCGTCGGCGACGCCGGGCCCAGCTGCGACGCCGCCGCCCGCGGCCGCTGCGCGTCCGTTCGTCGGCGGAGGCACGCCTGCGCGCGCGAAGCCGGAGCCGTCGGCGAAGCCCGCGCCGGCGACGATGCCGGCGGTGGTCACGCCACGCCCCGCGCCGGTGCCGTTGAGGGCCCCGAAGCCGGTCGCGACGCCCGTTCCGACGGCCGCTCCAGTCGTCTCTGCGCCCGAGCCGGTGATGGCGCCGGCGCGCGTGGCTGCTGCTCCTGCGCCGGCCCCCACCCCTCCTGCAGCCGCTCCGGCCGCGGCGCCTGCCGCGGAGGCCGCGCCGTCCGCCGCACCGGCGAAGAGCAGCCTCCTCGAGCGTATCAAAGCGCAACAGAACACCGCGACCGCGGAGCTCGAAAAGAGCGATCCGCGCCACGCGAACGCGCGCCGTCTCGCGCGTCTCTTCGTCTCGGAGATCAAGCTCTACCACGAGGAGGCGGTCCGCCTCGGCCAGGCGAACAGCGACCTCTACGAGCGACTGTACGAAGACATCGCGCTCTCGCGGCAGAATTTCCAGCAGCGCGTGCCCGGCGAGGTCCGCGAGAAGTTCGACTACCTGTACGACGAGATCGTTCGCCAGCTCTGCGATGGTGATGCGGCGAAGCTCGGCCCCAAGGCGCCGAAGCCGAACCCTCCCCGACCATGATACAGGTTGAGCTCCCAACGATGGCGCCATCGAGCGATCCCCACACTCCCACTCTCGCCGTTCCCGGTGTCGTCCACGTCGTGCCCGACACGCGCGGTGGGCAGGTCGTGCAGCTCGGCGTGGCGGCGGGGTGGATCACGCCGCCCGGGATCTCGCAGTGGTCGCAGGAGCTCTCGCTCGTCGCCCGCGCCGACGTCACCCCCGCGCTGCGTGACGAGCTCGCTCTGACGATGCCCGAGGACGGCATCGCACCCCGACGTCACCCGCTCGCCCACAAGGCGGCCGCATCCATGCCGTTCATGGGCGTCACCGGCGAGGCAGTGCCGAAGCTGCTCGAGAAGGGCGTCCGCGTGCACACCGTCGGCTTCGACCGTGTCACGAGCGGGTTTTACTACCTCGCCGAGGGCGGCAAGGGCGAGGCGATCAAGGTGCAGGGCGATCTGATCGAGCTGATGGCACCGCAGCTCGAGAAGGGCGAGGTCACCAACGCCGAGATCGAGTCCCA
>DATIQP010000076.1:0-1884 GCA_035470765.1 Polyangiaceae bacterium
CTCGCTCACGGAGTTGCCGTTCCAGTTCGCGGCGAAGAGCGTCTTTTCGTCCTTGGAGAGGGCGAGGATCTTCGGGTGCAGGCCGACCGGGATCTCGCGCACGACGCGGCGCGTCTTCGTGTCGACGAGCTGCACGCTGTCCCGCGTGAAGTTCGAGGCGTAGAGGATCGAGCCGTCGGCCGACAGGACGCTCTCGACGACGTCGCCGGGCAGGTCGATGTTGCCGAGCGGGGTCAGCGACGCGTCGTAGACGGAGATGTTGTGGCCGTTCGCCTGGCCGAAGTTGGTCACGTAGAGGCGCGCACCGTCGGGCGAGACACTGACGCCCTTCGGCATCGACCCCGTGTCCGCGACCTCCTGCACCTCGAGCGGGGGCGCGGCCCGCGCGCCCTCGGGCACTGCGACGAGCAGCAGCCCGCACGCGGCGGCGGCCCCCAGCCGCTTCACTTGGCCAGGCTCGCTTCGACGACGTCCGGGATGGAGCGGTAGCGCCGGTAGAAGCTCGTCACCTTGACCACGTAGTTGCGTGTCTGCTCGAACGGCGGGATGCCGCTGTAGCGCATGACGGCGTCGGGGCCGGCGTTGTAGGCGGCGATGGTGAGCGAGAGATCACCGTTGAACGCGTTGGCTAGGATGCGCAGCAGCCTCACCCCGCCGAAGATGTTCTCGCGCGGATCGTCGATGTCGCGAACCTGCATGCGTTCGGCGGTGTCGGGCATGAGCTGCATCAGCCCGCGCGCTCCCGAGACGCTGACCGCGCGCGGGTCGTAGTCGCTCTCGACCTTGATGACGGCGCGAACGAGCTGCTCGGGGATCTGATAGAGCGTCGCCGCCTGGCGGATCCACTCGTCGTAGCGCGAGAAGCGCGCCGGGTCGTGGTCGCTCGGGGCCACGATGGGCGCGCCCGCGCGCGGGGCGTTGCCGCCGCGGACGAGCAGGCGAGCGTTGACCCCCTTCGGCGCGCTGTTGACCAGGTGCACGACGCCGTCCGCGTCCGTGTACTGATAGATGTCGGCCGCGGCCACGCCCGGGACGAGCGCGAGGAGCCCGGTCGCGAGCAGCCTGGAAGGGCGCATTGCCTCGATCGTGCCGGATTGTGAGGCTGCCTGCAACTTTGCACGTGATATAGGGGTGGCGTGCCGCAGGTGGCCTCTTCCCATTGGGTGCAAACCGTCGCTTTGACCGTCGCGGCGATCGCGTTCCTGGCGCTCGTTCTCTATCGCGTGCGGCCACGGATGGGCCGCCGCCGGCGCGCCCCGCTGGGACCCGCCCTCGAGGCCGCGCGCGAGAAGCTGAAGGCCGCCAAGACGGACGAGGAGCGCGCCGCGGCGCTGTGCGAGGCGGCCGACGCGTGCGCGGCGGCCTTCGGTCGCGGCGAGGCCGCGGCGTCGTACTACATGCGTGCGATGCGCCTAGCGCCGGCGTCGGTCGATTTCGTCGAGCGCGCGTGCCGAAACCTGGAGCACCGCCCGCGCGTCCTCGAGGGCCTGCTCTGGCGCAAGCTCGGCGCCGACACCGACCGCGACGGCACGCGCGACGCGACGCTCGCGGCGCTGAGGGGGCTGGTCCACGTGTACTCGATGCGAGCCCGCAACGCGCCGAGGGCGCGGGCGGTGGAGGGGCTGCTCGCCATGTTGGAACAGAAGCCGTAGTTCGTCTCCGTCTCCGTCTCCGTCTCCGTCTCCGTCTCCGTCTCTGTCTCTGCCTCCTCTGACTCCGCCGCGCCGGTAGAGGGTGGCCCCCACCCCGCCCATGCTCGCCGGCATGCTCGCTCGCGCGGCGGCCTCCGCAATGGGGTGCAACTTACACGGGTCGGCCTTGCGCGAGCTTGCGCGTGCCGGCTGCGCGTGGGCGGCCTCCCCCACGTCCTCGCTTCGCTCGGAC
>DATIQP010000077.1:0-2131 GCA_035470765.1 Polyangiaceae bacterium
TCGGGGACGGGAGCGGGCTCGAGGACGGCGGCGGGCTCGAGGACGGGAGCGGGCTCGGGGACGGAGTCGGGCTCGGGGACGGGAGCGGGCTCGGGGACGGAGTCGGGCTCGGGGACGGGAGCGGGCTCCGGCTCGGGCGGCGGTACGGGGATGGCGTGGACATCGGAGCTGGAGACGGGAATTTCCGGAACGCCGTTGAGGCTGTCGCTGCTCGGCGCCGGAGGCGGCGCGAGCGGGGCCGGCATCGGGGGCGGGGCCACGCTTCGCCTTGCGGCGGGAGGCAGCGGCGGCGGCATCGAGCGCTTCGGCATGGCGGCGATGCGGTCGACCAGCGCCTTGGACTTCGAGTCGAGGCGAGTGAAGCGCAGCGAGAGGCCGCCCTCGTGGCCGTGCGCAGGCTCCCTGTAGCCCACGACCCGGCCCTCGCCGCGCAGCAGCGGCACGCCCGACGCCAGGGCCACCTCGAAGCGCAGTACCGCTCCATCGGGCCGGCGCTGGGCACCGACGAGCGTCACGCCGGTGCGCGAGATCGTGTCGCGCTCGTGCCTCAAGAACTCGTCCTCGGTCTGGTAAGGCCGGGTGATGCGGATCGCGACCGGGGGTTTGACGTCGGCCATGAGCGAATAGGATACGCAAGATCGCGGCTTCGTGAAAAACTGCGTGCGATGGCGGCTTCCAGAGTGCTCATCCTGGGTGGCGGGTCGCGCGAGCACGCGCTCGCAGCTCGCATCGCCAGCGAGGGGCACGCGGTGCTCGCGATGCCTGGAAACGCGGGTACGGCGAGAATCGGCGGCAATCTGCCGGGCCGGCCCGACGCGGTCGCGGCGGTCGTCGCCGCCGCGAAGGAGCACGGCGTCGATCTGGTGGTGGTGGGGCCGGAAGCGCCGCTCGTGGCAGGCGTCGTCGACGCGCTCGAGGCGGCGGGAATCCGCGCCTTCGGGCCGCGCCGCGCCGCGGCCGCGCTCGAGGGCTCGAAGGCCTTCATGAAGCGCTTCCTGAAGCGCCACGCCATCCCGACGGCGGCGTTCGAGGTGTTCGATGACGCGGACGAGGCCGAGCGCTACGTGCGGGCGGCCGGCCGACCCCTCGTGGTCAAGACGGACGGGCTGGCCGCGGGCAAGGGCGTGGTCGTCGCGTCGTCCACGGACGAGGCGCTGGCCGCGGTGGGCTCGGCGATGCGCGACCGCGCCTTCGGCGACGCGGGCAAGTCGGTCGTGATCGAGGAGGTGTTGCAGGGAGAGGAGGCGAGCTTTCACGTGCTCTGCGACGGAGAGCGGTTCGTCTCGCTCCCCGCCGCGCAGGACCACAAGCGCGTGCTCGACGGCGATCGCGGTCCGAACACCGGCGGGATGGGGGCCTACGCTCCGGCGCCGATCGTGACGCCCGAGATCGCGTCGCAGGTCGAGCGCGAGGTCGTGGTGCCGACGCTGCGCGGGATGCGCGAGGAGGGCACTCCTTTCCGCGGCGTGCTCTTCGTCGGCCTGATGATCCACCAAGGCAAGGCGAGCGTCCTCGAGTTCAACGTGCGCTTCGGCGATCCGGAGGCGTGCGTGCTCGTGCCGCTGCTCGGCGGGAGCCTGTACGAGCTATTGTATTCTGCATCCATCGGCTCGATGCCGGAGCGCGTCGCCGTGCGGAGCGAGGCCTCGCTGTGCGTGGTCATGGCGTCGGAGGGTTACCCGCAAGCGCCGCGCACCGGCGACCCCATCGAGGGCCTCGACGCGGCCTTGGCGGAGGGCGTCTACGTGCTGCACGCAGGGACGCGCGCGGACGACGGCGTCGTGCGGACGAGCGGAGGGCGCGTGCTCGCGGTCGGCGCGACGGCGACGACGCTCGAGGCGGCGGCCGAGCGCGCGTACGACGCGGTGAGTCGGATCCGCTTCCGCGGTGAGCACCACCGCAGCGACATCGGCTGGCGAGTGCTCGGAGGCAGGCCAAGTCCTTCGAGCTGACCTTCCAGGACGGCTCCGCTCCTACCGGGCGCTGGAGGATCCCTGACGGGCGCGGGGCGGCTGCGAGGTTCCTGCGGCCCGGGCGTAGCGACGTGGTGGCCATTCATGCTAACGACGAGGCCTCGATGGCCGAGATCGCCCCCCTCACGCCGCTCCGCTACGACCTCACACGCGCGCCG
>DATIQP010000078.1:0-9577 GCA_035470765.1 Polyangiaceae bacterium
ATCCCGTGCGAGCTCGTGCTGCTCGCGATGGGCTTCCTCGGTCCCGAGGCGAGCCTCCCCGCGGCGCTCGGCACGGAGCTCGACGCTCGCGGCAACGTGAAGATCGACGAGCACGGGGCGACCAGCGTGCCGGGCGTCTTCGCCGCGGGAGACGCCTCGCGCGGGCAGTCGCTCGTGGTGTGGGCGATCGCCGACGGGCGCCGCGCCGCCGCGGGGGTCGAGGGCTACCTGCGAGCCCGCGCGAAGAGCGTCGCCTAGGCCCGTCGCCGGACTGCCGGCGCGATCTCGGGGGGAACGAGGATCTCCCGCGGTTGCTGGCGCGTCATCCCGACGGGCCTCACAATGCGCCTACTTCCGACCCAGGAGGTCTTGATGCGCTTCGTTCTTGCTCTTGCACTGGTGGCACTCCTCGCGCTCGCGTGCGGCGGACGCACTCAGCTGGCGCAGGGGGGCGGCACTTTGGATGCCACGACTCCGGACGCGCCCGCAGACGCAGACGAGTGCCAGACGCTGGGCGCCGACCTCGCCGAGAAGGCTACGCTCGCCGCCGCCTGCTGCTCGAAGTGCAACACCGTCCAGTGCGAGGAAGAGGTGGAGGGCACGTGCTGCCCTCTGGTGGTGAGCCACTCGAACACCCCGGCCGTCGCGGACTACCTGAGCGCGCTGGCCGCGTACCGCGCCGCCGGTTGCATTCCGGGGTGCCCATGGGGCTGTCCCGCCGCGCCGAGGGGGAGCTGCGGAGCAGACAACGTCTGCCCGGAGCTCTGATCCGCGCCGGCATGGTATGAACGCGCCATGCGAACGCTCTCGAGCCTCGCCCTCGTCGCGCTCGTCGCCTGCGGCGGCGAAGCGCGCCCGCCCACGACTTCGGCTCAACCGGCCGCGTCCGCCGCCGCTCGCCCCCCGGTCGAGACGCGCGAGGTGCGCTGTCGCGACGCGGCCCGCGCGTGCGGCGCGGCGCTCGTCGCGGGAGCCGACGACGAGATCGTCGACTGCATGCCGGCCGAGGCCCTGAAGTTCGTGGGCGGTCGCGACAAGGTCGTCGCCGCGCTCACCAAGGGCAAGGCGGACCTGGCACGCGACGGCTGGAGCTTCGACCACGTCGACCTCGACGCGCCCGCGAGCGTCGTGCGGGGAACCTCGCACGTCTTCGCGATCGTCCCCCAGCGCATCACGATGAAGATGCCCGAGGGCCACGTCGTCAAGCGCGGATATCTGCTTGGCGTCTCGACCGACGACGGCGCCACCTGGAAGTTCGTGGACGGCGAGGGCCTGACGGGGGACAACGTAAAGGTGATCTTCACGGACTTCCCGGCGACGCTCGCTCTGCCCGCGCGGACGAAGCCAGAGCTCCTCCCGTGACCGGGCCGGGCCCGCGGAGGTCGCGCGCTCTCTCGTCGCTGGGATTCGGCCTGGCGCTCTCGCTCCTGGCCGCCCCCGCGAGCGCCCAGTTCGACGAGCAGCCGTACCACGGCGGGCCGCTCCCGCCGAACACGCACCTCGAGGTGAAGCGCCACGAACAGCTCGCCCGAGACGCGGCGCTGACGATGGTGGGGATGTGGGTCATCAACATGCTCGCCGCCCAGATCGGGGACGTGGCCTGCGGCGGCTGCACCGATCACTCGTACGACTGGCTCTACCTCCCGCTCGCCGGCCCCGCGATCGCCGCCGCGATGCCCGCGGTCCAGCAAGCGAGCGAGGCGTGGCCGGTGATCCTGGTGGCCGACTCGGCGCTCCAGGCCGGCGCCGGGCTCGTCGCGCTGGTCGCCTATCTCTGGCCCCCGAGGCACGTCATCGTCCCGAACATCGGTTTCAGCTGGACGCTGATTCCGGGCGCGACGCGCGCGCCGCTCGGGCTCACCTTCACGCTGACCGCGTTCTGAGCGGCCTTTTCAGGGCTTGGCGACCGAGACCACGTCCATCTGCACGAACTGCCCGTCGAAGGGCAGCGGCGCCGGAGCGACGCCCGGGATCACGATCGGCTGGCCCGAGCCGTCGAGGTTGCGAAGCTCGAACGAGTCGATCGACTCGGCGAGCAACGTCACGGTCGCCCCCGCTTCGATCGGGATCGTCTCGGTATAGTCGAGCGGGACGGCGACGCGGTTCGAGATGCCCTGGTTGACGTAATAGGTCTGCGGCGGCGACGAGACGACGAGCCCGTAGACGTTGATCGTCGAGCCGGCCGGAGGAGCGCCGCCCACCTGCCAGTAGCCGTCGGCCGCCCCGCCGTCGTATCGACTGATTTCCACGACGCCACGGAACCGCAACGTGACCTGATACGTGGTGCCCGGCACGCCGCCCATCGTCGCCGAGGTCGAGACCGAAGCTAGGGTCTCGCAGACGGTCGGGTCGGCGACGCTCTTCGTGCATGGAAGCTCCCAGCGCAGGCCGTCGAGCGTCGCGGCCACGCTGGCGTCCACGGTGCTCGCGGCGTCGAGCTCGACTTCGGGCACGCCGCCGTCACGAGAGCTCGCGCCGTCGCCCGTGGCGAGGCCCGTGCGGGCGCCGCAGCCCAATGCGGGCAGGAGCAAGAGCCAAGGGGCGTGGGCTTTCATGGGCTCGCGACGAAGCAAACCGTGCACCAGCCCTGTTTCAGGCCGTCGTCGCTGCGGTTCGCCGTCGGGGACCGGGAATTTTTCCGCCGCGCGATGACCCGAGGACGGAGACGGAGTCGGAGTCGGAGTCGGCGACGGAGACGGAGTGGCGACGGAGGGAGAATCTCCCGTGGGCTTCGTCTCGACTCATGTGCTGACGCGAGGATGCGCGAGGCACGATCGATGCACACTGCATCCATCGATGCGACGAACGCACATCCTCGGGGCCCTCGTGGTCCTCTTCACGACGGCCTGCGCGGGCTCGCCCGAGATGGTGCCCCTGCTGACCGCAGCCGGCATACCCCTCACCGACCCGACCACGGTGCCGCTGCGCGTCGTCACGCGCTCGACCGCGGTCCACGACCCGCTCCGCATGCGCGGCACCCACGTCGTCTACGGTGACGTCGAGACCGCGCTCGGGCACGCCGTCGCCTCGGCGACGGTGCCCTGGGCGGACGCTCACCGCGACCCCAAGAACGGCGAGGGCTGGGAGCTCTTCGTCGAAGTGACGAACGCCGACGCCTCGTACGAGGACGACCGCGTCATCTTCTCCCTCGGCGTGCGCGCGACCCTGCGGGCGCGCGCGGGCAACGACTACCTCGCCCAGACCCAGACGAGCTGCCGACAAGGCGGCATCGTCGCGCCCGACAAGGGCGCCCCCATCATGTACGGCTGCATGATGGAGATCGGACGCAGCCTCGCCGGATGGCTCGACGGCGTCGACCTCGACGCGGTCGGCCCGCCGCACCACACGTAGCCTCCCCGCCACCGCTCGAAAGAAAGGTCCGCCATGCGCACTTCATCGATCACCGGTTTGTTCTTCGTCGGCCTCGGTCGGCGCGCACGTAGCACGCCGACACTTGCCTGCGCTTTGCTCGGCGTCGTCGCTACGTGCACCGGCTGCGCCGGCGCGCTCGTCCAGCCGGGCCACCGCGCGCTCTTGTTCGACCCGGGCAACGGCGGCATCCAGCACGAGGTGCTGCAGCCGGGCTGGTACCGGCTCGCGTGCCCGTTCTACACGCCCGACACCAAGTGTCCGCGCGTCGACGACTTCGACGTGACGTACTCCACGTCGAAGGAGGCGTTCCACGCGCTGTCGAAGGAAGGCCTCCCGCTCGACCTGCACATCGCGGTCGCGTACCGGCCGATCGTCTCCGAGCTGTACCTGCTCGACACCGAGATCGGCCCGAACTACTTCGACGAGGTCATCGGCCCCGAGTTCCGGAGCGCGGCCATCGGCGTATTCGCCCACACGTCGTATCAGGATCTCCAGCGGAAGAACGGCGCGATCGAGGACCAGATCGAGCAGGAGCTCCGCCGGCGCCTGAGAGGCAAGCACGTCGAGATCTCGAGCGTGCTCATCGAGAAGGTGAACTATGATCCGAAGATCCTCGAGGCGCAGCGCGAGCGCGTGGTCTCGCAGGAGGAGATGCTCGCGAAGAAGCAGCTCGACGAGAACAAGGCCGCCGTCGAGAAGCGCCGCATCGAGCTGCAGACCGAGGAGATCGAGACGCGCGCCGCCCACCGCAAGACCGAGCTCGCCGCGGAGACCGAGCAGAAGAAGCTGGAGCTCCAGGCCGACGCCGAACAGAAGAAGCTCGCCGCCCTCGCCGACCTCGACGTGAAGAAGATCCAGATCCAGAAGGACACCGACGAGGAGAAGTTCCGCGTCGAGTCGCAGCTGCGCAACAAGAAGGCCGAGAAGCAGCTCACGATCGAGCAGGCGCAGATCGACAAGATGAAAGCCGACGCCGACGCCGCCGCCCAGGTCGCGAAGGCCAAGGGCGACTCGACCGCGCGCCTCGCGCTCGCGAAGGCAGACGCCGCCGAGGCGCAGGCGACGGCCGCGAACATCACGACCAACGAGGTCATGATGCACGCCTACGACGCGCTCGGTAAGCTCGGCGGGACGGGCACGACGTTCCTGCTCGGCGACTGGTCCAAGCTGCCGAACTGGCTATTCCCGCGCATCAACGGCTTCCAGACCGCGCCGTTCGGTGCGTACCCCTACATGACGCTGCCGAGCCCGGGCACCGACTCGAAGGTGAGCCAGAACGACACCAACCCCTACTCGGCCCACTGAAATGCGTTTCACTCCGAGCTCTCGCCTGCGGCTCGAGCGTGCGGCAGTGACCACGCGCGCGTGGCTCGCCTTCGCGGCTTCGATCCCGCTCTTCGGGTGCTCCACGGCGCTGCTGCGACCCGTCGCGACGACCGAGGCCGCGACCGATCTCCAGCAGGTCACGCGGTCGAGCGCCAACGAGCTCGACCCCGCGATCTCGCCCGACGGCAAGGCGATCGCGTACGAGGTCACCGGATCCCCTGGCGGCTCGGCGCACGTGGAAGTGCGATCGCTCGCCGAGCCCGGGCGCCTGATCTACGCCTCGGAGCAGGGCGCCGAGCCGGCCTGGATGCCCGACGGGACCTCGATTGTCTTCGTGGGCAAGACCCCCAGCTCCCGCTCGGAGATCCTGCAGACGTTCGGGCAAGGCGTCCGTCCCGTCTTCCTCGCCGACGTCGGCGACCCGTTCCTCGCCGGGAGCTGGCCGGCCGTCTCGCCCGACGGCAAGCTCGTCGCGATGTCGCTCGACGACGTCTCGGTGCGCAAGCCAAGTTGGAACGGCGCGCGGAGCTACGACCACGCGCTCGGCATCACGGATCTTGTCGGGAGCCGGCTGAGGACCGTCGGGCGAGGGACCGATCCGGCGTGGAGCCCGGACGGCAAGCACCTCGCGTTCGCGCGCGTCACCGGCGGCCACGCCCACCTCTTCGTCGCCGACGCGGACGGCTCGAACGCCGTGCAGATCACCGACGGTCCCGCGGACGATCTCGCGCCCGCCTTCTCGCCGGACGGCGGGACGGTCGCGTTCTGCTCGGCGCACCTCGACGACGGTCGGCTCACCCGGGCCAACCTGTTCCTGGTGCACCTGGACGGGTCCGGCCTCGTGCAGCTCACGGAGGGCGACCGCGTGGCGTGCCGTCCGGCGTGGGCGCGCGACGGGCTCATCTACTTTCACGCCAACGCCCGCACGCGCTTCCACGTCTGGCGCATCCGCCCTCGCGGCGACGACGCGAGCTAGTCCACGTGCCGCCCCGCGAGCTGCGGGATGTGGAGAGAGAGCGCGTTCTCCGCGCGCGCGCCGAGGGCCATCGCCGCGACGAACACCAGCGGCCAGGCGCCTGCCGTCCCGAGCGAGACGATCCCCGGCCCCGGGCACACTCCGCACAGACCCCAGCCGACGCCGAAGACTGCGGCGCCGGTGATCAGCCGGCCGTCGATGGTGCGGCTCTCCAGCGGCGGGAAGCGCGCGTCGAGCACCGGCGCGCCGCGGCGCCCCGCGACCCACGAGAACGCGGCGCAAGTGAGCACCGCCGCGCCCATCACGAAGGCGAGGGTCGGGTCCCACGCGCCGGCGACGTCGAGGAAGCCCTGGACCTTGGCCGGGCTCGTCATCCCCGAGAGCCAGAGGCCGATCCCGAGCAGCAGCCCGCTCGAGAGAGAGACCAGCGGACCACTCAGCCCGCTCGGGCGGCGTGAGCTCATCGCGCACCTCCGAGAAGATGGTGAGTCAACCAGACCGTGACCGCCCCGGTCGCCATGAACGTCAGCGTGGCGACGATCGATCGCTTCGACAGGCGCGCGAGGCCGCAGACTCCGTGACCGCTCGTGCACCCGCTGCCGCGCTGCATGCCGAAGCCGACGAGCAGCCCCGCGACGCCCACCACGACGAGCGGCACGTTCACCGCGCCGAACGACGCCGGCGAGACGCGCGCGCCGGCGAAGCCCGCGAGCAGCAAGCCCAGCAGGAACCACAGGCGGTGGGCGCGCCCGTCGCGCCCGTCGGGGGTGCGGGCGGCGATCGCCCCGCCGAAGATCCCTCCGATGCCGGCGACGCGCCCGCGCAGCAGGTAGAGCAGCCCGGCCGCGCTCCCCAGGAGCGCGCCCCCCGCGATGGCCGGCAAGACCGAGGTCATGGCCGTATCTTGTAAAGTGAACGGCCGTCCGTCAAGATGAATTTGTCTAGGCTCGGCGGCTCGACGGCGGGTTGCTAGAGTCCCGGCCCGTGCGCACCGGATCGCCGTGGATAGGCTCGTTCTTGCTCTCGATTTTGGTGGGGGTCGTCCTGCTGGGCGCGTGCGTCCCCCAGGCCCTCCCCACCTGCGCCGGGCCGACCTGCATCTGCAACGGCTTGGCGTGCGGCTGTAACGGGGGCGCGAGCTGCGACGTGGAGTGCGGCGCGAACCCGGGCTGCGCCGCCACGTGCTCGGATGTCACGAACTGCAACATCGCATGCCAGGACAGCTGCGACGCTCAGTGCACCGCCGGCGACACGTGCACCATCCAGTGCGGCCGGGGTTGCAACTCCGACTGCAGCGACGCCAAGCGCTGCAGCGTCAGCGCCGGCGATGGCTCCGTCATCCACTGCAGCAACGCCGGCTCGTGCACTGTCGCGTGCGACGGCGCCTGCACGGTGATGTGCGACGGCCACCCGTGCAGCGTGCAGTGCTCCGATCTGTCGGCGTGCGACGTGCAGTGCGGCGGGAGCTCCGGGCCCGCGATCCAGTGCAGCGTGGACGACGCGGGCGTCGGAGGCCTCAAGGTCTGCGGGAGCGGTTGCTGACGTAGTCTCTCGGCCGCGGACGGCCAGCGCTACCCGGGGACGGTGGTTCAGGTCGCCCCCGGGCAGTGCCTACGTGCCGTGGTCTCAGCTCTTGATGAGCTCGACGTCGAGATGGATGGTGACCTCTTCGCCGACGAGGACTCCGCCGGTCTCGAGGGCGGTGTTCCACTTCAGGCCGAAGTCGCCGCGCTTGATCTTGGTCGTCGCGTTCGCGCCGATGCGCGTGCCGCCCCACGGATCCTTGTGCTCCCCGGTCGGGCCCTCCACGTCGAGCGTGACCTCGTGCGTCGTGCCGCGGATGGTCAGATCGCCCTTCACCTCGTAGGCGGCGGGGCCCTTGGCGCGAATGCTCTTCGACTTGAACGTCATCTCCGGGTGGTGCTCGACGTCGAAGAAGTCCGCGCTCTTGAGGTGCCCGTCGCGCTGGCCGTCGCGCGTGCTGACGGACGCGACGTCGATCACGGCGTCGATCACGCTCTTCTCCGGCGCC
This sequence comes from Polyangiaceae bacterium, assembly GCA_035470765.1. Classification (GTDB taxonomy): domain Bacteria; phylum Myxococcota_A; class Polyangia; order Polyangiales; family Polyangiaceae; genus DASXHD01. The sequence goes on from DATIQP010000078.1 coordinate 7,707, forward strand.
GCGGCGTCGAACTGGACGGTGCCCGAGACCTTCTGGAACTCGCCGCGCACGTTGGTGACCATCATGTGGCGCACGCTGAACGTGGCGCTGGTGTGGCTGCTGTCGATCTTCCAAGTCGTCATGATTCGTTGCCTCCGGTTTCGCTGCCCCAGTTTGTAAGCGCTCGGAGGGGGCGGCGGAAGGGCCCTGAGGGACAACGGCCCGTGCGCGGCAGAGCAACAATCGCCCCGTTCTTGGTATGACAGGGGCATGTTCGATTCGGCGGAGCTCGAGCACAAGGTCGACAAGGCCACGTACCGGCACGAGGTGCCCAAGCTCCGCAAGGATCTGCTCAACGCGCAGTTCGATCTGGGCCAGGACAGGCGCTTCCCAGTGCTCGTCGTCATCGCCGGCGTCGAGGGGGCGGGCAAGAGCGAGACGGTCAACCTGCTCAACGAGTGGATGGACCCGCGCCACATCCAGAACGTCGCGTTCGACCAGCCGACGCGCGAGGATCTAGATCACCCGCGCATGTGGCGCTACTGGCGCGCGCTGCCGCCGAAGGGCCGCGTGGGGATCCTGTTCGGCGCCTGGCACACCGAGCCCATCCTCGACCGCGTCTTCGGCCGCTCGACCAACGCCGAGTTCGAGAAGCGCATCGCCGAGATCTTGCGCCTCGAGCAGATGCTCGCCGACGAGGGGGTCCTCATCCTGAAGTTCTGGTTCCACCTGACCAAGAAGCAGCAGCGCAAGCGCCTGCGCGCCCTCGAGAAGGACCCGCGCACGCGCTGGCGCGTGACCAAGCGCGACTGGGAGTACTTCGCGAAGTTCGACGCGTTCGAGAAGACGGCCGTGCAGTTCACGCGGCAGACGAGCACCGGCGAGGCCCCGTGGATCGTCGTCGCGGGCGCCGATCCGGCCTACCGCAGCCTGATGGTCGGCAAGACCCTGCTCGCCGCCATGCGCGAGCGGCTCGACGAGAAGCCCGTCAAGCGCCTGCCCGACAAGAACCCGCCCCTCTTGCCCCCGGTCGACAGGCTCAACGTGCTGCGCGCGCTGGAGCTGGACCGCCCGATGACCGTCGAGCGCTACGCGACGTTGCGCGAGAAGTGGCAAGGGCGGCTGGCGGTGCTCTCGCGCGACGCGAAGTTCAAGAAGTCGGGCGTGATCGCGGTCTTCGAGGGCAACGACGCGGCCGGCAAGGGCGGCGCCATCCGGCGCGTCACGCAGGCGCTCGACGCCCGCTTCTACACCGGCTTCCCCATCGCCGCGCCGACGGAGGAGGAGCGCGCGCAGCCGTACCTCTGGCGGTTCTGGCGGCGCATCGAGCCGCGCGGGCGCTTCGCGCTCTTCGACCGCTCGTGGTACGGGCGCGTGCTCGTCGAGCGCGTCGAAGGCTTGTGCACCGAGCACGACTACATGCGCGCGTACACGGAGATCAACGACTTCGAGCGCGAGCTGGCCGAGTACGGCTTCGTCGTCGCGAAGTTCTGGCTCGCCATCAGCAAGGACGAGCAGCTCAAGCGCTTCCGCGCGCGCGAGAAGACGAGCTTCAAGCGCTTCAAGATCACCGACGACGACTGGCGCAACCGCAAGAAGTGGAACGACTACGAGCTCGCCGTCTGCGACATGGTCGATCGCACGAGCACCGAGTACGCGCCGTGGACGCTGGTCGAGGCGAACAACAAGTACTTCGCGCGGCTCAAGGTGCTCAAGACGCTCTGCAGGGCGATCGAGGGGGCGTTCGATAGAGTGTAGAGGGAGAGGGGAGTGTGGCCCCCACCCGCTCGTGCTCGGCGGCATGCGGCCGCCTGCGCGCGAGCGCCGCCCCCACCGCCGTCGCTTCGCTCGGCCGGGGGAGGTGAGGACAACCGCGGAGCGCGGGTGCTGTG
>DATIQP010000079.1:0-3516 GCA_035470765.1 Polyangiaceae bacterium
ACCGGGTTGATCGTCCCGACCTTCTTCATGCCCTGGATGATCTGCCCGGGCAGCGCGCCGACGTACGTGCGGCGGTGACCGCGGATGGCGGCCTCGTCGTGCACGCCGCCGAGCGAGATGCGGTGGAACTTGCGGCCGAGCGACCGCGCCACGCTCCGGCCGAGCGACGTCTTGCCGACGCCGGGCGGGCCAATCAGGCAGAGGATCGGACCCTTCTTGTCCTTCTTCAGCTTGCGCACAGCGAGGTACTCGAGGATGCGCTTCTTGACCTTCTCGAGGCCGTAGTGGTCCTCGTCGAGGACCTTGCGGACCGCGGCGATCTCGAGGTTGTCCGGGGTCTGCACGTGCCACGGCAGATCGAGGATCCAGTCGAGGTAGGTCCGGACGACGGTGTACTCCGCCGAGCCGACCTGCATGTTGCGCAGCCGCTTGAGCTGCTTCTTGGCGACTCCCTCGGCCTCGTTGGGGAGGTTGGCCTTCGCGATGCGGTCCTCGAGACCGTCGAGGTCTCCCTGATCGCCCTCGTCCTCGCCGAGCTCTTCCTTGATGGCCTTGAGCTGCTGGCGAAGGACGTACTCGCGCTGGTTCTTCCCCATCTCCTCTTTGATCTGGGAGTTGATGCGGTCGCGCATCTTGAGGATCTCGAGCTGGCGCGTGAGCAGGCGCAGCACCTTGCGGATGCGGTCCTTCACGTCCACCGTCTCGAGGAGCGCGGCCTTCTCGTCGACGGGGGCGTCGAGGTTGGCGGCCACGAGGTCGGCGAGGGCGCCGGGCGCCTGGATCGAATCGATGAGCGAGCCGGCCTCGCGGGGCAGCTCAGGCATGAGCTGGATGACCTGCTTGGCGATGTCGCGCAGGCTCATGCTCAGCGCCTCGGCCTCGTCGTCCTCGACCGCGGGCTCGTCCAGGCGCTTGATCTTCGCCTTCACGTAGGGAGCCGACTGCGTCACGTCCTCGAGGCGGATGCGCGTCAAGCCCTGCAGGATGAGCGAGTAGTTGCCCGAGCTGTGCTTGAGCGCCTTGAGCACGCGCGCGGCGCAGCCGACCTGGTGCAGATCGTCCTGCCCGGGATCGTCGGTGGACGGATCTTTCTGGGCGAAAATGGCGATGATCGGGCTCGTGAGGTTGTCGACGTCCTCGACCAGAGCGACCGACTTCTCACGCCCGACGTCGAACGGCGCGACCGCCCCGGGGAAGAGCACTGCGTTTCGAATCGGGAGGACCGGGAGCTCGTCGCCGAAGACGACGACCTCTTCTTCTTTGGCCGGACCGGGACCCGGAACCTTCTTCTCGGACATATTCGTACCTGACCTCTCGTGGAGTGGCTCAGCGGCCGCAGCGTTCCGCGCCGATGTGACCAGCTAACCGCGAAACTAAACACCGAGCAAGGTTCGCGCCAGGGCACCAGCACTTTTTCCTGGGTCCTAACCGCAAGGGGAGCTCGAGAGGCACGCGCCGCGAATGCGGCTTCACGGAAGCTCAGAACGCGAAGCCGACGCCGATGCCCGTGTTGAAGTGGAAGTAGACGTGGCCGGCGTCGACGAGCTCGGCGCCGGTGGTTTCGATTGGGCGAACCATGAGGTACAGGCCCTTGTAGAGGAAGAACTTCACCTCGACGCCGCCACCGAAGCGGATGCCAGCCTCGGTCCAGTTGCGCAAGCCGCAGGGGAGAAAGTAGTTGACGCCGGCGACGCCGTACGGCGCGATGGTCAGCTCGAAGCGGCCGTTCTTCAGAGGCAGGGCGATGTCGTAGCCGATCCGGGCCACCGTCTCGCCCAGGACGCAGTCGCCGAAATCGAAGCCCTGGCGTACGCCGATGACGAAGCCGTCGTGGCGGCCCGTGGGGTGCCAGCCGAACTCGACGTCGTTGTGATAATAGGCGCCGTTCACCCAGTCCGCCAGGACCGAGAAGGACGCGACGGCACCCTGGACGTAGAACGGCCCGCGCGTCGAGTCCTCGAGCGCGTGCGCCGGCTTCGCAGCCGCGAGGATGAGACCCACCGCCATCGCGCCGACCACTGCCTTGGTTCGTCCGAGCATCGTCGCCTCCTAGTCGGCTCGACCGTACTAGGCGAAGCGGGCGCTGAAAAGAATTCGATCGGGGCTTCAGACCGCGGACGGGACGGTGCGCCCGGGATCGAGCGTGTGGATGGCGAGCCCGGTCGGCACCTTCGGATAGAAGAAGGTGGATTTCTGCGGCATCACCTCGCCCGCCTCGGCGACGTCACGCACCTGCGCCACGGGCGTCGCGCTCATGAGGAACAGGACCTGCGCGGCGCCCGAGCGAAGCTCGGCGAGCGCGGCCCGGGCGTCCTGCGGGTACCGGATGTTGGTCTTCTTGGCCTGCGCCTCCTGGGAGACGCCGAGGAGGTTCTCGAGGACGCCGCTGTGGAGCACGGCCACGTCGGTCTTGCGCAGCGCGGGCACGAGCGGGCCGAGCGTCGGGTGGGCGCCGAGATCGACCTCGGGCTTGAGCGCGAGCAGCGCCGCGCGCGTGCCGGCCGCCGCGACGAACGCAGGCCGCGACGGGGCGGACTTCAACCACTCGAGCAGCACGTCCGCCGAAGGAGAGTCCGTCCGCCGGCTCACCGTGAAGAGCGGCTCGGCCTTCGCGAGCATGGCCTCGTAGTCGAAGCTCGGCAGCGAGTGAACGAGCCGGTGCGTCGGGAAGACGACCAGGTTCGGGTCGTCGCCGTTGACCAGGAACGTCATGAAGTACTTGTGCTCGGCGTGCTCGCCCGCGCCCGCGTTCTGGGCGGAGATCTCGTCGCGGTAGTGGACCGCCGTCTCGTAGCGGTGGTGGCCGTCGGCGATGAGGAGCGTGCCGCGGCGGAGCTGGTCGACGATCGCCATGACCGCGTCGCGCGCGGTGACCTTGGCGAGCACGTGGTGGACGCCGTCCGGCGTCGCGAACTCCGTGACGACGTTGCCCGTCTCGAGCGGCGCGTCGAGCTCCGAGCGTGGGTCGGAGTACAGCATGAAGCCCGGCGAGAGCTGGGTGCGCGTAGCGCGGAAGAGCTTGAGCCGGTCCTCCTTCGGGCCGGAGAGTGTGCGCTCGTGCGGCAAGATGACGCGCTCGGAGAACGGATGCAGCCGCACCGCGGCGAGAAACCCGCGCCGGGTGATCGACTTGCCCTCCGTCTGGCCGGGGGGCAGAAAGGACTGATCGTAGCGGTAGAACGCGGGCTCGTTGTCGCGCACGAGCACGCCGGCCTTGAGCCACTCGTCGAGCAGCGCCGCCGCGTGCGGGTACTTCGCGTCGCCCTCGCCGTCCGGCAGGATCAGGCGGACGACGTTGTTCGGGTGGCGCGCGGCCAGCTCCTTTTTGTCGGCCTCCGAGATGACGTCGTACGGCGGGGCGATGACGCTCGCGAGCGGCGCGCGTGTGAGGTCGTAGCGGAGCGGCGTGAGGGGGGCGATCTCGGCCATCGAGGCCTCGTCGTTAGCATGAATGGCCACCACGTCGCTACGCCCGGGCCGCAGGAACCTCGCAGCCGCCCCGCGCCCGTCAGGGAT
>DATIQP010000080.1:0-18220 GCA_035470765.1 Polyangiaceae bacterium
CTACGGCTACGAGGACGGCTCGCCGGACGCGCGCCAGCACGCGCAGTGGCGCTACCTCGAGGCGTTCTGGTACGGCGACGTGTTCCTCTACAACGGCCACTCGCACTTCGGCCACGGCCCGCTCGAGCCCACGCTGTACGGCCCGCAGAACTTCAACGACCGCTACCAGATCATGCTGGTGAACAGCTGCCTGTCGTACAACTACTACCACGAGGATTTTCTCCGCATGAAGCCGGGCGGCTCGAAGAACCTCGAGATCGTCGTCAATGGCTCGCCGTCGTACGTGTGGGGCGGCGGCGAGGCGACCGCGGATTTTCTCCTCGCGCTGCTCTCGGGCAACCAGCCCTCCTACGCCAGCGCGCTCGGCTCGATGCGCCTCGATCTGCCCTGGGGTGAGAAGGGGTACGACCCGATGCGCGTCGTGGACGGCGAGCTGGACAATGCGTTTTCGCAGGCCAAAACGCCTCTGTCGATCGTGGTGCAACCGCCCGTGTACTGACGTACGATTGCCCTGGGGGCCGGCTTGTTTGGCCCGGCCGCCATGGCGATGCCAGAGAACGCGGCCGAGAACGATGCTCCCGAGGTGACCTCCGCCCGAGGCATGACCCTCGTGCGGGCGCTGCTCGATCTCCAGCGGGAGAAGAAGTGGGGCACCGTCGACATCGAGGGCGGCGGGACGCGCACCTGCATCTACCTCGCCGACGGCAAGCCGGTCTCCGCGACGGAGGGGACGCTCAGCGACACGCTCGGCCGCCTGCTGATGCGCGAAGGCGCGCTCACTGCGGCGCAGTACAACTCGATCCTCGCGCGGATGGTCGAGAGCCTGGTCCGCGGCAGGGCGATGCGGTTTGGCGAGGCCGCCGTCTCGCTCGGGCTCCTCACGTCGAAGCAGGTGCAGGAGGCGCTCGCGGCGCAGGTGAAGCAGAAGGTGGCGCGCTGCATCGCGCTGTCGCACTCGACCTTCACCTTCACCCCGTCGAGGGACTGGGCGAACAAGGTCCGCCGGTTTCCCTCGACCGTGGAGCCGCTCGTCCTGCACGCCGCGTCGAGCTTCGACAGCGAGAGGACGGGCGCGATCCTTCGACCCGGCGCGGGGACGCGCGCGCGGTTGTTGAAGAAGACCGGCGAGACCGCGGCGGCCTTCGCGCTCGATCCCGCGGAGCAGCGCTTCTTGTCGATGATCGACGGGAGGCGGACGGTGCGCGAGCTGCTCGGGGAGAGCGAGGTCGACGCGTCCGCGATCCTCGTGGCGCTGGCGCTCTCGGATCACCTGTCCATCGTCGACGCCTCGAGGCCCGTCGCCGAGCAGCCGGAACAGTCGGAGCCGCCGCCGCCGCGCGTCAGCTACGCCGAGCTCATTCGCGAGCGACACCACAAGCTCGTGTCGTTCACCGCGTCCAAGACCCCTCTCGGGCCGAGCGACTCGGGGGCGCGCGCGCCCGACGTGAGCGGCCTGGAGCCGAAGTCGCCCGAGCAGGCGCGCCTGATCGCGGACGTGGTGTTCACCATCGGCGCCGGTTACCTGCGGAGCAACTCGCTGGCGCGCGCCGCCGAGGAGCTGCGGCGTGCCGCGGAGCTCGTGCCCGACTCGCGCGAGTACACGCTCTTCGCGAAGTGGGCGGAGTTCGCGAACGAGCAGAGCAAGCTCGAGGCCGCCGAGAAGGGAGCGGCGCTCGCGTCGCTGGAGGTTTCGGCCGAGGCGGCGCTCGAGCAGGTGACGGACCTGGGCTTCGCACACTACGTGCTCGGGCAGGTCTACTTGAACGAGGGCGACGAGGAGCGCGCGCTGCGATCGTTCAAGCGCGGGGCGCGGCTCGATCCGGAGCTCATCGACGCCGACCGTCACGTGCGGCTGCTCGAGCTGCGCAGGCGCCGCTCGTCGTCGGGCGAGATGGCCGCGGCGACCGAGAAGCCGCTCGACCCCCACGACAAGCCTACCGTGCCCGCGCCGTCGCTCCCCGACATCCCCACCGCGCCGCTGCCGGCCGCCGGCGCGCCGCCTGTGTTCCAAGTCGTCGCCAGCCCGCCCCCGCCCGTGGTCGCCGCGGCGTCGCCCAAACCGCCGGTCGCCGCGGCGTCGCCGAAACCTGCCGCCGTCGCCGCGCCGCCTCCCCCGCACATCCCGAAGCCGCCGCCACCTCGGGCAGCCCCGATGCCGGCGGAGCCGAAGGTGATCATCGCGCCGCTGACGCCTCCCTTGCCGATGATGATCGCGCCGCCTGCCCCCCAGCCGGCGCCGCCTGTCGTCGTCGACATCGCTCCACCGGCGGTCGCGAGCCCGCCGACCGAAGCGCCCGCGCCCGCCCCTGCCGAAGTGTCACCCGTGGCGCCGGCGTTCGCGCCGCTCCCGCCGTTCGCCGCCGAAGTGCCGGCGCCCCTCGACACGAACGAGCCCATCGAGACGGGCCCGCTGGTGCCGAGCCTCTACTCACCCGTGCGCGCGCGACGGCGGCTGGCGATCGCCGTCGCGAGCACCGCGATCGCAGTCATCGCCGCCATCGGTGTCGCGGGGCTGGCCATGCATCACCACCGCGCGAAGGCTGATGGGACCAAGTCGCCGGTCGTAGCGATCGCTCGCGCGCCAGAGACGGCGACCGTGACGGCGACTGCAGTGACGGCCGCCGCGGTGCGCACCGATCCGACGGCCGCCCGAACCGCGGAGGTCGTGGCCGCACCGAGCTCGGCGCCGCCTCCCGCGCCCGCGGCGTCCTCACACGAGACCGCGGCCGCGCCCGCCGCCTCGTCTTCCGACGAGTACGGCATGGTGCAGACCGCGCGGCCCACGTCGAGCGGACACCGCATCACGGTCGACGGGCACTCGATCGGCGACGCGCCGGGCCCCTACCGCGTGCGCTGCGGATGGCACAAGGTGCAGGTCGGAAGCCACGGCAAGCCGCGGCGCGTGGAGATCGCCTGCGGCGGGACGACTGACCTGGACTGATCAGGTGGCGGGCTGCGGTTCCTCTTGCTCGGCGGCGATCTGCTTGCGCACCTCTTCCATGTCGAGGGCGCGCAGCTGGCGGATGAGATCGGCGAGGGCGCTGGCCGGCAGCATGCCCGGCTGCGAGAACAGTAGGATGCCCTCGCGGAACGCCATCAGCGTCGGGATGGATCGGATCCGGAAGGCCTGAGCCAGGGCCGGCTCCGCCTCGGTGTCGACCTTCGCGAAGACGATGTCGGGGTTGAGCTCGGCGGTCATCTCGAAGACGGGGGCGAAGGCTCGGCACGGCCCACACCAAGCAGCCCACCAGTCGATGAGGACGATGCCTTCCTTCTTGACCGTATCGACGAACGTGCTCTCGGTGATGTTGATCGGCGCCATGGCCTGCTCCTTTTCACCGTCAGAGCCCCCCGCGACTCGAAAGGGTTCGCCGGGGCGTCCGGCGTGATTAGAATCTCCCTCGTGGAGCGAACGGACCAGCAGCTTCTCGAAGCACTCAAGGCCGGCGACACCGACGCCATCGAAGCGCTCGTCGAGCGGTACGAGCCGTCGGTGTACCGCTTCGGCCTGCGCATGTGTCGAGACGAGGAGGACGCCAAGGACGTGCTGCAGGAGACGCTGCTCGCAGCGGCGAGGAGCGCCCCCGACTTTCGCGGGGACAGCTCCGTGTCGAGCTGGCTCTACGCCATCGCGCGGAGCTTCTGCATCAAGAAGAGGCGTCGCAGCAAGCACGCGCCCGAGGCGATCGTCCCGCTCGAGGACGCCGCCGCCGCTCAGGCCCAGGTCGCTCCGCCCGACGACGCGGCCGCATCGAAGGAGCTCCGCGCCGCGCTCGAGCAGGCGATCGGGTCGCTCGAGCCGCTGTACCGCGAGGTGCTGCTGTTGCGCGACGTCGAAGGATTGACGGCGCCCGAGGTCGCCAGCGCGCTCGGCATCGGCGTCGACGCCGTCAAGAGCCGCCTCCACCGGGCGCGCGTCGCCGTGCGCAGCCGCCTCGCGCCCATGCTCGAGGCTCCCGTCGAGACCAATCAAGGCTGCCCGAACGTGGTGGAAATGCTGTCGCAGCACCTCGAGGGCGAGATCGGCGCCGCGGACTGCGCGCGCATGGAGGCGCACCTCGCGACGTGCCCGCAGTGCTCCGCGGCTTGCGACTCGCTCAAGCGCACCCTCGCCCTCTGCAAGCGCGAGCGCGACGCGGCCGTGCCGGCGAAGGTCCAGGAGAGCGTGCGCCGGGCGATCCGCGCCGCGCTCGATGGAAAACCCGGCGCGATCCCCGCCTGAGCCCGCCGCCGAACCCTTTGATCTCCCCGTGGCTCTCACGGCGAGAAAGGGCTACGCACACGTACATGGACTCCTCGATCGTCGCAGGGGCGGCCTTCGCCGCCGCATTCGGTTGGTTCGTCGTCAGGCCGATGCTGGGCCGCATTTCGCCCCAGCAGGCGCGCAAGCTCGTGGACGAGGGCGCCAAGCTCGTCGACGTGCGCACACGCGGCGAGTTCGCGGCGGGCCACGTCCAGGGAGCGGTCAACATCCCGCTGTCCGACATCGGCACGGCCGCCAAGCGCCTCGCCGAGGAGGGCAAGCCGCTGGTACTCTACTGCCAGAGCGGGATGCGGAGCTCGAGCGCGGCGCGGGTGCTGCGCAAAGCCGGGCTGGTCGTGCACGACCTCGGCGCAATGTCGCGATGGGAGTGAGAGTCATGGAAGACATGGTCGTCACGTTCGGAGAGAAGAAGCGTGTAGATTGCACGTTCGGAGAGTACGTCGTCCACACCGACCAGCCCGTGCAGGGCGGCGGTGACGGCTCCGCGCCGGCGCCATTCGATCTGTTCCTCGCGTCGCTCGCCACCTGCGCGGGCATCTACGTCCTCGGCTTCTGCCAGGCCCGCGGCATCGCGACCGAGGGCATCAAGCTCACGCAACGCCACGAGTACGACGCGGCGCACAAGCTCACGGGCGTGCGCCTCACGATCGAGCTGCCGCCCGAGTTCCCCGAGAAGTACGTCGGCGCGGTGCGCGCCGCGGCGGCCGGGTGCAAGGTGAAGAAGGTGCTCGCCGCCCCGCCCGAGGTGAGCGTCGAGACCGTTCAGAGCTCGAGCGCCACGCGCGACACCGCCCCTTCGAGCAGCCCGCCCGGCCCCGTGATGTAGAGCCGCGCCTCGTTGCGCACGATCTCGAGCTTGGTGCGCCGATCGAGGCTCGCGGCGAGGGCATCGACGAGCGCGGCGTCGAAGCGATGGACCTCGATCTGCTCGCGACGGTGGATGCGCTCGCCGCTCAGGTACGCGACGCTCGCGCAGGTGTAGAGCGCGACCCGCTCGGCAGCCTTCGCGGCCTTGTGGAGGCGCTCCGCCGACGGCGAGCCAACGTCGATCCACGCGCGCAGCACGCCCGTCGCGTCGCGGATCGCGATCGGCGGCTCGTCGGCGCTGGAGACCCCGCCCTTGCTGAACGCGATGCCCTCCTCGTAGCTCAGGGCGTAGGCGAGCAGGCGCGTGGCGAGGAAGCGCTCCGACTCCGACGGGTGACGGGCGAGGTGGATGGAGAGCGACTCGTAGACGCCGCGGTCGACGTCCGAGAGCAACAGCTCGACGTGGTGGATGCTCGCACCAGCCGCCATGCGTCTATTCGGGCGCCCTCGCGATGAGCCCCTCGCGCATCAGCGCGTGCGTGGCCTCGCGTGCGTTGCGGATGGACGCCCGAGCCGACGCCCGGAGCCCGTCGGCCGAGACCTCGAGCCGCGCGACGCCTTCTCGCTGAGCGGCCATTCCCGTCGCGACGGCCTCGCGGACCGGCACCTCTTCGTCGTCCATGAGGGGCAGGATAGCGTCTTCGCGCAGCCCGCGCTCCGCCGCGATGCGGGCGAGCTCGCGCGCCGCGGCCAGCGCCATCCCGTCGGTGATCGATCGGGCGCGCGCGTCGAGCACGCCCCGGAAGATCCCCGGGAAGCCGAGCGAGTTGTTGACCTGGTTCGGGAAGTCGCTGCGCCCCGTCGCCATGACCCGCACGCCCGCTTCCTTGGCGTCCCAGGGCCAGACCTCGGGCACCGGGTTCGCGCACGCGAAGAGGATCGCGCCCTTCGCCATCGCGGTGAGCCACTCGGGCCGGATGGCGCCTCCGCTCGAGAACGCGAGGCAGGCGTCCGCGCCGCGGAGGGCCTCCCGGATCCCGCCGGTGATCCGCTCGCCGTTGGATTCCCGGCACACGCGCCACTTCTCGGCGAAGGAGCCCTGCGCCGCCTCGATGTCCGCGCGGCCCGGGTGCAGCGTGCCCTGCGTGTCGCACGCGACGATCGCGCGCGGATCGACGCCGGCGGCGAGCAGGATCCGGTAGACGGCGAAGTTCGCCGCGCCCACTCCCACCAGCACGATCCGCGCGCTCGAGAGCTCCTTGCCGACGACCTCGAGCGCGTTGAGCAAGCCGGCCAGCGTGACGGTGCCCGTGCCTTGCTGATCGTCGTGCCAGACGGGGATTCCGAGGCTGGCGCGGAGCGCGTCGAGGATGCGGAAGCACTTCGGCTGCGCGATGTCCTCGAGGTTGATGGCCCCGAAGGACGGCTCGAGCATCTCCACGGCCCGCACGATCTCCTTCTCGTCGCGCGTGCGCAGGCAGATCGGGACCGCGTCGACGCCCCCGAGGTACTTGAACAGCAGCGCCTTGCCCTCCATCACGGGCAGCCCCGCCTCGGGGCCGATGTCTCCCAGGCCGAGCACGCGCGTTCCGTCGCTCACGACGGCGACGGTGTTGCCCTTGTTCGTGTGCTCGTAGACGAGCTCGGGTCGAGCGGCGATCGCCTTGCAGGGCGCCGCGACGCCGGGCGTGTACCAGATGGCGAAGTCCTCGAGCCCGCGGATGGGGCACTTCGCGATCGTCTGCACCTTGCCGCGATAGAAGGGGTGCAGGCTCAGAGCCTGCTTGGAGGGGAGCTGCGCTTTCGCGAGGAGGTCTTCACGTTTGCCCATGGCGACACCCGAGAGGGAGGCAGCAACGGACGTGCCCGGATCTTCCGCTCGGATTTCCCCCGGCGCGCGCGGCTCTGTCGCGGGGCGCCGCAGGGCTTGCACGCGCGCGCGGCTTCTTCGTATAGGGACGTCATCATGGTGAGCGCCGCGGCCTCGCGGGTGATTGCGGTCGCGGTGCTCGGCGGCCTGGATCTGACGCTCGTCCGCGTCCTCCGACTCGGGCGCACGGAGCTCCGCGCCGCGGTCCTCTCGGGAGTCGTGGCGGGCGCGCTCGACGTGGTGATCGAGACGATCCTCGGCGCGCTCGGCGTCTGGCACTACGATCTGCCGTTCTCCATCCTCGGCACGCCGATCGACCTGTTCTTCGACGTGTCGTTGGTGGCCCTCGCGATCAGCCTGGGCTACGCGGCGATGGCTAGGCGACGGCCGGCGTGGCGCGCCGCGTACGTCGTCACGACGACGCTGGCGCTCGGCTCGTGGGCGTTGTTTCACAACACGGTGGCCGTCAAGCAGGGGATCATCCGCTTCGCGCCGGCGATCGACGTGGGGACCGCGTGGTTCGCGGTGGGCAACTATGCGCTGGTCGCGGTCACGGTGGTCGGCGTAGGGGTCGTCTATCCCGTGGTGCGCGCGAGGCTCTGAGGCGGAGACGGCGTCCCCAGGGGGAGTCGAACCCCCGTCGGCGACGTGAAAAGCCGCTGTCCTGGGCCGCTAGACGATGAGGACGAAGGGACGACACGACGGACGCGACAACCGCGCGGCGCTGACGAGCGTTCCGTCGGCGTGCATGTAGCACGCCGACATTCGTGAACAGCACTTCAGCGCGCGGGGCGTTCCGCGGTCCAGTGGCGGTCGCTCACCCGGGCGATGCGCAGCCCCGAGAGGCCGGCGCGGCGGACGAGGTCGGCGACCTCGTCGAGCGTGAGCGCGGCGCAGAGCGAGTCGAAGAAGAGCTGCTTCTGCCTCGTCGTGTCGTGGGGCGACACGCGCTCGACGATCGCCCGCGCTTCGTCCGTGCTCGCGGGGCGGATGAGGTCGCGCACGATGATCGCGCCGCCCTTCTTCACCACGCGCGCCACCTGCTCGAACAGCGCGAGCGGCTCAGGGATGTGGTGCGCGATCGAGTTGCTCATGACCAGGTCGAAGGTCCCGGGCTCGAACGGCAGCGCCTTGGCGTCCACGAGCTCGAGGCGGCACCGGTCGGCGAAGCCGGCCGCAGCGACCTTCTTCGTGGCGAGGCGGAGCATCTCGCGCGCGAGATCGACGCCGACGATGCGCACTCGCGCATCCAGCTGGAGCATGCGGAGGGGGATGTCCGCCGTTCCGGTCCCGATGTCGAGGACCTCGGCGGCGGGGACGCTCCGCACGAGCGCGAGGGCATCCTCGGCGAAGCGCCCATTCGGCTCCGCGAAGTCCATCGCGTCGTATTCCTCGGCGTCCTGCGCCGTGTCCATCACTTCGGGCTCGAGGACACGCTCCATCGCGCTACTATCGTCTTTCCAGCCTGAAACACCAAGAACCACACTTGACCACCTCGGGGGCGGCCTTGATCAAGTTTCCCAAACCATCCGGCGCCACCGTGCGTCTAAACTGCAGATGTTGATGACGCCTGCACAGCGCGAAGCCGCCACGGCGACGCTCCTGGTCACGCGCGCGCAGGGAGGAGACCCGCGTGCGTTCGACGAGCTCGTGCGCCGCTACCGCAAGCGCATCTTCGCGCTGGCGCTGCACCTCTCCGGCTGCGAGTCCGACGCGGACGACATCACGCAGGACGTCTTCGTGCGGGCCTACTCCACGCTGGATCGCTTCGAGGGGCGCAGCGAGTTCTTCACCTGGGTCTACCGGCTCGCCGTCAACCGCGCGCTCGACGCGCGGCGTGCGCGCGTGAGGCGGAGCGAGTCGTCGATCGATCAGGACGACCCGCGCCTCGAGCGCGCCGTACAGGTGGACGCCGGCGGCGATCCGCGACGCGCCGCCGAGCTGCGTCAGACCTATGCGCGCCTGCTGCGCGCGCTCGACGCGCTGCCGCCCGAGATGTGCACGACCGTGGTGCTCGTCGCGCTGCAGGGTCTGTCCAACGCGGAAGCGGCCGTGGTGCAGAAGTGTTCGCGCGGGACGATCGCGTGGCGGATGCACGAAGCGCGCAACCGCCTGCAGGCATCGCTCGCGCCGGCGCGCATCACCCGGGTGCGCGCTTCCATCTCCTCGCACCTCGCCGAGCTGCTCGACGGGGCCGGCCTGCCGGTGCTGGAGCCGAAGCCGAACCTGCCCTGACCGAAGTCGGTCACGCGCGCAGCGCTAGGGCTTCACGAAGACGAGGACGAAGACGTCCGCTTTGTGCTCGCGCGGAAGCGGCTCGCGCTCGGTGCCTGGGATGGCGTCCCAGTCGTCCGCATAGGGCGAGGTCCTGAGGAACCGGCCCTCGGACACGAAGTCGAAGCCCGCGGACTCGATCTCGCGGCGCGTGCTGCGCGACTGCTGCCGGTGCGCCTCGACGCCGCTCTCCTGCACCTCGCTGGGCAGCGCCCAGTCCATCACGACGTAGCGGCCGCCCGGCGCGAGGGCGAGGTGCACGGCGTGGTTCATCCCGTCGCGGTCGGCGCCGGCACGCGTGAGCAGCCCGTAGTGCACGCCGAGGTAGACGAGGTCGAGATCACGGGCCTCGGGCGGGAGCGGGTGCGCGAACGCCCCGTCGTAGCTCGAGACGTTCGCCATCGCGGGCCGCGCGAGGCGCGTGCGCCACGCGTCGAGCGCCGCGGGGCTCATGACCGCCGCGCTGTTCTGCGCGAAGACGATCCCGCCTGGCCCGACCGCGCGCGCAAGCAGCTCGGTGAAGTACCCGTCGCCGCACCCGAGCTCGGCCACGTGCATCCCGGGCCGCACGGCGACGAAGGTCAGCAGATCGGCGGCCTGCTTGCGGGTGTCGAGCGCACGGTCTGCCGCGGCGCGATCGCTCTGCGCCAGGACCGAAGCGACGAAGGGCGACGGCGTCACCTCGCGCACGGCGTAGAGGTTCTGCGGCACGCGGAAGGACGCCTCCCCCAGCGTGGCGTTGGAGAGATCACGCGGCGCGCCGGTCGAGCACGCGAGGAGAACCGTAGAGGCGAGGACGCGCCACTGCATGGACCACCTCGATACAAATTCCGTGCGCGTCGTGCTGGCGCCTTCCTTGCTTCGTAGCTGCAGCGGAGGAACCCATCATGATTCGCTACGTCCGCCTCCTCGCGCTGCTGTCCCTGTTCGCGCTGCTCGCCTGCGCCAAGCACTACTTCCACGCCGACACGGCCGAGTACGAGGGCATCACGGTTCAGCCGACGCTGGTCGTGGCCAGCGGAGACAAGCTCTGGGTCCGCACGACCGTGACCAACTCCGGCACCCAGCCGATCGTGGTGAACCGCGACGCGATCGTCGCGCGGCTGCCGAGCGGCATGGTCGTCGGGCGCGCGATGGGGACCACCACCATCCACGAGCCCTACTTCATTGCCGGCGGCATGTCGCACGAGGTCAACGTGGAGTTCCACGAGGCGGGCTTCGACTGGCACGTCGTCCCGCAGGCGACGATCGACTTCACGGCCGGCATCACGCGCAACGGCCAGCGCATTCCCATCCTGCTCGGCGTCGTCCCGTGACGGATCAGTGGAACTCTGCGCGGCCCTCTTTCACCCCGATGGCTTCGTCCGCGAGCTCGTCGAAGCTCATGCCGACCGCGCGGCGCTCCTCCTCCTTCGAGTAGAGCAGGCCCATGAACGAGCCGACGCCGGTGACGCGGCCGATGGCGGGGCCGAGCAGCTTGCCGATGTGCGGCTCGTTGTAACCGGCCTGGAGCGTGCGCATGAAGGCGCCGAACCACGTGTTGCTGGTGGCGGGCTTGGCGCCGAGCAGCTGCAGGCGCTTGAAGGCCTCTCGCATGCGGGTGCCGGACGGATCGATGCGCTCCATCGGCTGGAAGAAGACGTCGCGGAAGAAGGGCTGGCCGTAATAGAGCATGCTCACGAAGGTCCGCGCGGCGCGCGTGTGGTCTCGCGCGCTCTTGCGAGGGCGGCGCGCCTTGCGCTCGGTCCACGCCGGCGACGAGTAGTAGCCGACCATGTGGTAGTCGATGGCGATGTGGCGTGACTCGTCGCGGTTGATGAGCCGCATGGCCTGGGCGCTCGCCGCGTCGTCGACGTAGTCGTTGATGGAGCGCAGCAGCGCGATGTCGAGGATGAGCTCGCCTGCGGTGATGTACGTGTTGGCGACGTCGTCCTCGAGGCCGGTGACGGCCGTGACGAAGTGATCGAAGAAGCGCGTGAGCGCCGGGCTCGGCCGGTAGACGCGCAGCCGGCGGCGGTCGTAGTAGTCGGCGAGCATCTGGGCCATCTGCGCGTGACGCACCTCGTCGACGACGAAGGTCTCGAAGATCTCGCGGAGGACCGGAACGTCCGTTCGGCGAGCCTGCTCGCGGAAGAGCGCGCCGGCCAGCCGTTCGATGACGGACATGTCCGTGAAGAGCTGGCACACGGCGATCTCGTCGTCGTCCGAGAGCGCGCGCGGAGGCCTGGAGAGGTCGATGTCGCGCACCGACCACTGATCGCGCCGGCAGCGCTCGAGCATCCGGTCGAGGTCCATCGGTGCGTAGTCTAGCCCAGCTCCGCCCTCTGGGCTGCAGGGTGGGCCTACCCCGGCGTGCCCCGGCGTGGTAGGGCTCTGGCGTGCCCAACGCCTACATTTCCGGAACGGGCGGCTATGTGCCGCCGCGCGTGGTGACGAACGACGACCTGCGCGAGCAATACGGCATCGACACGACGCACGAGTGGATCCTCCAGCGCACCGGCATCGAGGAGCGCCGCTACGCCGACGAGGGCGTGGGCTCGGCCGACCTCGCGGTGCCCGCGTGCAAGGAGGCGCTGAAGAACGCCGGCATCGGTCCCAAGGACCTCGACATCATCCTGTTCTGCACGCTCTCGCCCGAGATCCACTTCCCGGGCAGCGGTGTGTTCCTCCAGCGCCAGCTCGGGATGCTCGACGGCGACGACCCCAAGTTCGTGCCGGCGATGGACATCCGCAACCAGTGCTCCGGCTTCCTCTACGGCCTGGCGACGGCGGCTTCTATGGTGCGGACCGGCGCGGCGAAGCACGTGATGCTCGTCGGCGCCGAGACGCACTCGGCGGCGCTCGATTTCTCGACGCGCGGGCGCACGGTCACCTCCCTCTTCGGGGACGGCGCAGGCGCGGTGATCGTGAGCGCGACGGAGGAAGATCGCGGCGTGCGCAACTGGGTGCTCGGCGCCGACGGGCGCGGCGCCGAGGCGCTTTGCCTCAAGGTCTGGGACATCCGCAAGCGGCCGTACATCCGCGTGCCCGAGCAGGGCGGCGACGGCCTGGTCCCCGCCAACGAGCTCTGGCCGCAGATGGAAGGCAAGACGGTATTCAAGAACGCCGTCGAGCGCATGTGCATGTCGCTCATGCAGGTGCTCTGGGAGAAGCAGCTCTCGGCGAACGACATCGACCTGTTCGCGTTCCACCAGGCGAACATGCGCATCAACCAGTACGTGGCGCAGCAGCTCGGCCTGCCCGAGGACAAGCTGCTCCACAACATCCACAAGTACGGCAACACGACCGCCGCAACGATCCCGCTCTTGCTCTGGGAGGCCGAGAAAGAAGGCCGATTGAAGCGCGGGATGAAGGTGGCGATGGTGGCCTTCGGCGCCGGGTTCACCTGGGGCGCGGCCCTCTGCGATTGGTGATATCCTCCACGAGGTGGAGGCTGCCAGCACTCGCAACGATCCGAAGACCGCGCTCGTTCGCTTCTGCATCACGCTCGAGGAGCACCGGCGCACGGCGGAGGGGCGCGTTCGCACGGCGGCGCACTTCCTGTCGCACTTCTTTCCCACCGAGGACGGCGCGCCGAACGACCGTCTCTTTTTGCACATGCCGAAGGAGGTCCGCGGGCCGATCCTCTCGGGGTGGGGCATCCGGGGCGCGAAGGCAGCGCTGCGCGACGACGACGGGAAGGTCGCGAGCGTGGTGTTCGACGCCCTCGCCGCGGGCGACCTCGACGCGGACGCGTTCGAGAGCGCGCTGGCGCCCCAGCTCGTTCTCTCGTGGGTGCCGTTGCCGAGCTTCTGGTCGTTCTGGCGCGCGGGCGCGATCGGCAAGCCGACGCTGCTGCTCTCGCTGACGAAGGCGTACGAGCTCGAGCTGCTCGACGGGCGCGCGTTCTTCGAGACGCTGCGCGCGCGCGGCGGCGAGCTGAAGGGAACCGACGTGCTCGGGACCGCGCTCAACAAGGACGAGCTCATCGAGTGGATCCGCAAGGTCCACGCGAGCGGCGACGCCTCGCCCAAGGGGATGCTCGAGAGCGTGGGCTGGGAGAAGATCGTGCAGAAGGCTCCGACCGAGTCGCTGCTCGGCGTGCTGGACGCGCTGGCGGTGCGGCTCGGCCTGGCGCCGGCGCCCGAGGCGCCCGAGGCCGCGAAGCCCGAGGCCGCGAAGCCCGAGCAAGCGGACGGGCGCACGCCCGCGGGCGCGGCGGTAGCCATCGAGAGCACGCCGCCTCCGGCCGCGGGCGACGAGGCGGCCGTGACGGGCGAGAACGCCCCCAAGACCGACCCTCCCCCGCCCGACCAGGGCGACGTGCTCGAGGTGAGCGGAGAGGCCGAGGCGGGCACCCCGACCCACGATCTCGGCAAGACCGGGCCCTACGCGACCCCGGGTGCGCGGAGCGCCCCGGTCTCCGCGTCGCGCCTCCCGAAGACGGTGATCGACAACGACGAGCCGGACTCGGAAGAGACGAAGCTGTACCGCCCGACCCAGCGCCGCTGAGACCTGGTCCGTGTTTTCGCCGGCGTCGCTTTGCGCGACGACCTCCTACGCCGCCTGGCGCCAGAGCGCGGCGTCGAGCGTCCGCGCGAGCGCGGCGGCCTCGGCGGGCGCGGG
This sequence comes from Polyangiaceae bacterium, assembly GCA_035470765.1. Classification (GTDB taxonomy): domain Bacteria; phylum Myxococcota_A; class Polyangia; order Polyangiales; family Polyangiaceae; genus DASXHD01. The sequence goes on from DATIQP010000080.1 coordinate 13,821, forward strand.
CATGCCGAGCGTGGCCACCACCGCCTCCGGAAGTCGTTCGCGCGCGGACGCCAGCAGCTCGCGGACGGCCGCCTCGCGCGCCGCGCGCACCCGCTCGCGACCGGCGGCGTCCAGCTTCGCCTCGGCCCACGCCGAGACGCGCCAGCCGAGCTCCGCGTGCCGCACCTCGTCGCGCGCGATGCGCCCCATCGTCTCGCGCACGGCCCGGTCGCTCGCCCGCTCGGCCTGCCACATGGCGACGAGCGCGCCGAAGGTCTCGCGCACGCACCCCTCGATCGCGTTCTCGACGGCCACCGTGGCGAGATCGCGCGGGGGCCGCCTTCGCACGCGCGGCTTCGCCGGACGCGCGCCGTAACGCTTCGCGAGCGCCCCCGCCTCGCGCGCGTGGCGCACCTCGTCGCGCGCCGCTCGGAGGGCCGCCGAGAGCAGCCGCCTCGGAGCGCCGTGCGCCGCGAGCTCGTCGTACAGGATGTAGAATGCATCCACCGACGCAGCCTCGAGGTACGCCGCGCGCGCGAGGTGCTCTCCCACCACCGCACGCTCTGTTCTTTCTTTGCCTTTCGTTCGCCCTGCCCGCCGCGGCGCGAGCCGCACGCTCTCGGGCAGGCGCCCCATGCACCCCTGCCCGCAGCTCACGCTGTACGTCGTCTGCCCCTGCGGATCGGTGGACGCGTACGCGTAGCAGAACTGGGCGGTCGCATCGCCGCAGATGCTCACGCAGGTGTCCGGCGGCTGGGGCGAGCCGTCCGCGACGAGACCGCACGCCTTCGGGTCGTTGACCTGCACCTGCCAGCCGCAGCCGCCGTGCGCGGCCGGGCCGGTGACCACGCAGCCCGGGGGTGCGTCGCCGCCGCCGCCGTCGGTGGGCGAGTCGATGATGCCGCCGCACGCGCCGGCGGGCGAAGCCATGGCCAAGAGAAGTGCCTTGCGAAGAATGGGCGAAAGACGCATCGGTCGCGACCATGCAGCTTCCCTGCCAAGCGATTTCCCTCGAATCGGCGCGCCTGGCGGTGAGTCAACCCGTGCCACGCACTCGGGGTTGCTGACATCGGAGGAGCACGGACCTAAAGGAGTGTGCATGCGACGCGTCTGGATCACGAAGGCCGGTCCCCCCGAGGTGCTGCAAGTCCGCGAAGACCCCGACCCGGAGGCGAAGGCGGGCGAGCTTCGCATCCGCGTGCGCGCCGCGGGTATCAACTTCGCCGACCTGATGGCGCGAATGGGCCTGTACCCCGAGGCGCCGAAGCCTCCGTGCGTCGTCGGCTACGAGGTCTCGGGCGTGGTCGATCAGGTCGGCGAGGGCGCCGCCGGCTTCCGCGAAGGCGATCGCGTCATGGCCGCCCCGTATTTCGGCGGCTACACCGACACGCTCGTCGTCCCCGCCACGCAGGTCTTCCGGCTCCCCGAGAAGATGACCTTCGAGGAAGCGGGCGGGCTGCCCGTCGTCTACGGCACGGCGCACCACATGATGCTCTTCTGCGGCAACCTCCGGCAGGGATCGACCATCCTCGTCCACTCCGCCGCGGGCGGCGTCGGCCTCGCGGCGCTCGACATCGCCAAGACGCGCAGCTGCACCGTCATCGGCATCGCGTCGGCCTCCAAGCACGCGTTCCTGCGCGAGCGCGGCTGCGCGCACACCATCGACAACGACGCCGACTACGTGGCCGAGACTCGCCGCATCGTGGGCGAGCGCGGCGTCGATCTGGTGCTCGATCCGGTCGGCGGCAAGTCGTGGCGGGAGGGCTTCGACCTGCTCGGCCCGTGCGGGCGCATGGTGTGCTTCGGATTCTCGACGGCCGTCGGCGGCGAGAAGCGCAACCTGCTCCGCGCCGCGATCAACATCCTCCGCGTGCCCAAGTTCTCACCGATGGACTTGATGGCCGGCAACAAGACGGTCAGCGGGACGAACATGGCCGCCCTCTTCAGCCGCCTCGATCTCCTCGGGGCCTCGTTCGAGGACCTGGTGCGCATGTACGAGCGCGGCGAGATCCACCCCCACGTGGACAAGACCTTCAAGTTCGAGGAGGCCGCCGCGGCGCACCACTACCTCCACGACCGCAAGGCCAAGGGCAAGGTCCTGCTCGTCCCCTGACCGCCCGCGCTCCTACCAGGCGTAGGCCTCGGGGGCCGGGCCGCCGGGGCCGGGGAAGATCTCGTCGAGGGTCTTGCGCGCCGCAGCGTCGAGCTTCACGTCGAGCGCGCCGAGCGCGCCCTCGAGGTGCGCCATCGTCCGGGGGCCGACGATCGGCGCCGTCACGACCGGGTTGGCCAGCACCCAAGCGAGGGCTACGTGGGCGGGCTCGTGCCCGAGCTCCTTGCAGAGTGCAACGAATCGATCGAGGCTCTCGCCGTGCTTCTGGATGGCACGCTGCTGCATCTCACCGGCGCGCCGGTTGCTCTTCTCACGGTGATGGCCGCCGAGCACGCCGCCCTTGAGCGGGCTCCAGGGGATGAGGCCCAGCCCGTAGGCCTGACACGCGGGGATGACCTCGAGCTCGAGCGAGCGATCGAGGAGGTTGTAGAGGCTCTGCTCCGAGACGAGGCCGAGGAAGTGCCTCGCACGCGCCGCCTCGCAGGCCTGCGCGACGTGCCAGCCGGCGAAGTTCGACGAGCCGACGTAGACGATCTTGCCCTGCTGCACGAGCGTCTCCATCGCCTGCCAGATCTCGTCCCACGGCGCGTCGCGGTCGACGTGGTGCATCTGGTAGAGGTCGATGTGATCGGTCTTCATGCGGCGCAGAGAGTCCTCGCAAGCGCGCCGGATGTGCAGCGCGGAGAGGCGCGACTCGTTGGGCCAGTCGCCCATGGCGCCGTAGACCTTCGTCGCCAGGACGACCTTGTCGCGGCGCCCGCCGCCCTGCGCGAACCATCGGCCGAGGATCTGCTCGGTCACGCCCTCGCCCTTCTTCCAGCCGTAGACGTCCGCGGTGTCGAAGAAGTTGATCCCGAGGTCGAGCGCGCGATCCATGATCGCGAAGCTGTCCGCCTCGCTCGTGTGGGGTCCGAAGTTCATCGTGCCGAGACAGAGCCGGCTGACCTTGAGGGCGGTGCGCCCGAGCCTCGTCGTTTGCATGGGCGAAGAGACTACTTCAGTTCGGGCCGCGGCAGCACGATGCGGTCGCGCAGCAAGAAGTAGAGCGCGCAGCTCAGGGCGACCGAGCCGCCCGCCACCGCCCACTCCTTGCGCTCCGCCCCGCTGACGAGCACCAGCGCCACGAGCACCGTCGGCACGGCCGACCAGGCGTGCCGCGCCGAGAGCCCGCGCTCGCCCTTGAACGCGAACTTGGCCAGCGCCAGGGCGACGAGCAGGTACTGCATCACGACCGAGAGGCTCGAGAGCGCGAGCAGCTCGCCGAGGCTGCCCAGCGAGAGGATGGCCGTGACCACAGCCCACGTGGTGCCGAGCGCCAGCAGAGGGACGCCGCCCTCGGAGACCTTGCCGAAGCGCGTGCTCGGGGCGAGCGCGGAGAGGAACCGCGGCGTCGTGGCGACCATGCCGAAGCAGATGCCCATCGCCGAGACGCTGGTCCCGATCGAGACCACCCGCCCGAAGCCCTTCGAGCCGTAGGCCTCCCCCATCGCGACGAGCGGCGCGCCCGTGTCCGACAGATCGCCGATCCCCGCGACGGCGCCGCGCTGCAGGAGCAAATAGAGCGCCGTGGAGAGGGCGAGCGAGCCCAGCACGGCGACCGGGATCGTGCGCGACGGGTCGCGCGCCTGGCCGGCGAGCACCGGCACGATCTCGAAGCCCTGGAAGACGAAGACCGCGGTGAGCGCAGCGCGACCCCACTGCACGTGCGCGGCCGGCGCGACGGCCACCGCGTGGTGCGGCGCCAGGAACGTCGCCACGGCGGCGAGCGCGAAGAGGGGCAGGAGCTTGAGCACGGTGAGCGTGTTCCAGACCCCCGCCGAGATCTTGATCCCGGTCGCCGCGATCAACGTCAGCGCGGTGAGCAGCCCGATCGCCGCGGCGCGCACGCCGAGCACGCCGAAGCTCGCCGGCAACACGGCTTGCATGAAGCCGTTCATCACGGTGGCCATCGAGAAGAGCGCCGCCGAGTAGGCCAGCCAGCCGACCGCGAACCCGGCGAGCTCGCCGAACGCCGCGCGCGCATAGAGGACGGGCCCGCCGTCCTCGTGGAAGCGCGAGCCGATGGTGGCCACGGCGAGCGCGACGGGCAGCAGCGCGAGCCCCGTGAGCCCCACGACCGCGACGCTCGACCAGCCGGGCGCGAGCTGGGCGAGCTTGTTTGGCGTGAAGAAGATCCCCACGCCCACGATCCCGTTGACGCCGAGGGCGAGCAGCGACGCGGTGCCGAGCGGCCGCGAGGAGGTGGTCGTCACGGGCGCAGCCTAGACCAGAGAATGTCCCGCGTGCGAGTTGCATCGTAGTGCGGGTA
>DATIQP010000081.1:0-5385 GCA_035470765.1 Polyangiaceae bacterium
CTCCTGCTGCTGCGGCTGCTGGGGGCCGTCGATGGCGACGGAGTCCGTGCCGCTGCACGCGGCGAGAAGGAGCGAGAAGGGCATCCAGGCGAAGCGGTTCATCGCCCAGAGTACGCCGCCGGGCGAAGAACCTTCCCTACATTCACGCACCGACGTCGGGAACAAGCACCGTCTCACGACGTACTATCCGGCGTGGTTCGCCGCGCCGTCTTCACCCTTCTGCTCACGCTCGGGTGTGGGACCGTGGCGGCCCGGCCGCCGGAGGTGACCCTCGCCTCCACGCTGCAGAAGCCCGCCGCGCCGCTGTCGTCACCGCCCCGCCTCGAGGACGGACAGCTGGCGCGGCTGCTCGACGAGGCCGTCGCCGAGCGAGAGCGGGGCGACGTGCTGCACGCGAGCGAGACGGTGCTGTCCATCGTGTGCGGCGGGCGGAAAGTGCTCGCCGAGGAGCAGCTCCGCGGCTGTCCGACGATCCGCTCGCCCGAGGTCGGCACGGCCTGGGTGCTCGTCGGCGAGCTCGCGTTCGCGGGGGTGCTCGCCTTCGGGAGCCCGCAGCCCGTGGACCTCGACGGCGTCGCGCCCGACCAGCTCGCCATCGCCGCGATGGCCTACGAGCGCGCGCTGCGCGTGACGCCGAGCCGGATGCCTCGCGCCGTCGTGCTCTACAAGCTCGGCTGGGCGCACTACCGGCTCGACCGCTTCGATGCGGCGCTCGGCTCGTTCCTCGAAGCGCTCGAGGCTGCGCGCACCCACGGCGCCCAGTCGCCCGCCGACGAGCTCGACGTCCGCGACGAGGCTCTCGAATACGCCGCGATCTCCATCGCGGAGACGGACTGGGACGGCGACGGACAGGACGATCCGGTCCGGGGCTTCGATCGCCCCCAGATCAAGGCGCGCCTCGAGAAAGAAACGCCGGATTTGCCCGATCTCTACGTCCGCGTCGTCTCCGTCCTGGTCGACCAGGCCGAGTGCCACGACGCGACGGCGGCCCTCGCCGCGGCCTCCGCGCGCTTCCCGCGCCACCCCAAGCTGCCCGAGCTGATGCGGTCGCTGAGCACGATCTGCCCCTGATGGCTCGTCGCGGCTGACGCCATTTGCTACTACGTCGGGCTCGATGAGCAGCGACTGGGTCGTGCACAAGTTCGGGGGTACGAGCGTGGCGGGCGCGGAGCGCTATCGCCACGTGGCAGGCGTCATGGCGCGCGAGCCCGGCGCCAAGAAGGCGATCGTCGTCTCGGCCATGTCGGGCGTCACCGACGCGCTCCACGCCCTGGTCGAGCTCGCGAAGAAGCGCGACGACGCCTACCACGCCAAGCTGCGCGAGCTTCGCGCTCGCCACGTCGACACGGCGCGGGTGCTGCTCCCGGCGGCCGAGGCCGACCGCATCGCCGCCGTCCTCGACGAGGACACCAGCGACATCGCCGACGTGCTGCGGGCGATCTGGCTCGGCAAGAGCTGCTCGGAGCTGACGCTGGAGCTCATCGCCGGCTACGGCGAGCTCTGGTCGGCGCAGCTCTTCTGCGCCCACCTGCGGGCGCTCGGGGTTCGGGCGGAGTGGCTGGACGCGCGCCTCGTGCTCACCGTCCGCCCGGGCGAGCTCGGCCCGCTGATCGACTTCGAAGGGTCCACCGAGCGCACGCGGGCGTGGCTCGCGGAGCGCTCATGCGACCAGCTCGTCGTCACCGGCTACATCGCCTCGACGCCCGAGGGCGTGCCGACCACGCTCAAGCGCAACGGCAGCGATTTCTCCGCATCCATCTTCGGCGCGCTGCTCGACGCCTCGAGCATCACCATCTGGACCGACGTCGACGGCGTCCTCAGCGCCGACCCGCGCCGCGTCCCCGAGGCCGTGGTCGTCGACTCGATGTCCTACGACGAGGCCGTCGAGCTCGCGTACTTCGGCGCGAAGGTCCTGCACCCGCGCACGATGGAGCCCGCGGTCTCGCGGGGCATTCCGATCTGGATCCGCAACACGTTCCGACCCGAGCACCCGGGCACCCGCATCGGGCGAACCCAGCCGGGCGCCGCGCCCTCGAGAACCGTGGTCAAGGGCTTCTCGACGTTCGACGGCATCGCGCTCGTCAACCTCGAGGGAACCGGGATGATCGGCGTGCCCGGCGTGGCGCAGCGCCTCTTCGGCGCGCTCCGCGACGTGTCGGTGAGCGTGGTGCTCATCTCGCAGGCGAGCTCGGAGCACTCCATCTGCTTCGCCGTGCCGGAGGCGCAGGGCGAGCTGGCGCGCGCCACGGTCGAGCGCGCCTTCGACCACGAGATCCGCGCCGGACAGGTGCAGCGCGTCGAGCTCCTTCCGTCGTGCAGCGTGCTCGCCGCCGTGGGCGACGAGATGGCGCGCGCGCCCGGCGTCGCGGCGACGTTCTTCGGCGCGCTCGGCAAGGCGGGCGTCAACGTTCGCGCGATCGCGCAGGGCTCCTCGGAGCGCAACATCTCGGCGGTCATCGACCGCGCCGACTCGACGCGCGGCCTGCGCGCCGTGCACGCCGCCTTCTACCTGTCCAACCGCGTACTCTCGGTGGGCGTCGTCGGGCCGGGCCTCGTCGGCCGGGCCCTGCTCGCTCAGCTCGCCGCGCAGGCTCCCGTCCTTCGGGAGCAGCACCGCATCGATCTGCGCGTTCGGGCGATCGCCAACCGCCGCACCATGATCACCTCCGAGACCGCCCTGGACCTCTCGCGGTGGAGCGACGAGCTCGCCGCCGGCCAACCCGCGGACCTCGAGCGGTTCACGACGCACGTCCGCGCCGAGCACCTGCCGCACGCCGTGATCGTCGACTGCACGGCGAGCGACGAGGTCGCCGAGCTCTACGAGGGCTGGCTGCGCCGCGGCATCCACGTCGTCACGCCCAACAAGCGCGCCGGGGCAGGCCCGCTCGCGCGCTACCGCGCGATCCAGACCCTCGGCCGGACGCTCTCGCGCCACTTTCTGTACGAGGCCACCGTCGGCGCCGGGCTGCCGGTCATCACGACGCTGCGCGATCTCATCCAGACTGGAGACCGCGTGGAGAAGATCGAGGGCGTGCTCTCGGGCACGCTGTCGTACGTCTTCAACGAGTTCTCCGGCGGCGGCGTGGCGTTCTCGGAGGTCGTCCGCAAGGCCCGCGAGCTCGGGTACACCGAGCCCGATCCCCGCGACGATCTCTCGGGCATGGACGTGGCCCGCAAGCTCGTGATCCTCGCCCGCGAGACGGGCCTCGCCATCGAGCTCGACGGGGTGGAAGTCGAGAGCCTCGTGCCGCCCGAGGGGCGCGACGCGGCGAGCGCCGACGAGTTCCTCGATCGCCTCGCGGGCGCCGACGCGGAGATGGCCGAGCGGCGCGATCGGGCCACGGCTCGGGGCGAGGTGTTGCGCTACGTCGGGCGCGTCGATTCGACCGGGCGCGCGACGGTGTCGCTGCGCGGCTACCCGACGACGCACCCGTTCGCGCGCATCGAGGCGACCGACAACGTGATCGCGTTCACCACCGCGCGCTACCACGCCCAGCCGCTCATCGTGCAGGGCCCGGGCGCCGGCCCGGACGTGACCGCCGGCGGCGTCTTCGCGGACCTCTTGCGGCTCGCGGCCTACCTGGGCTCGGCGAGCTGAGGCGCTTCTCGTCAGTGCGCGGCGGTCGATGAAAGCTGCGCGCGCGAGGGGCTCGGCTGGGAACGCCGGAGCCGCTCGGCCACGAGGCGAGCACCCTGGGCGAGCGCCGCGAGCTTCGCCCACACGATCGCCGGGTCCACCAGTGCGAGACCCGCGAACGTGCCGAAGCCGCAGTCCGTGCCGGCGATGACGCGCTCGGGACCGACGATGTCGATGAAGCGCTGGATTCGCTCCGCGACGAGCTCCGGGTGCTCGACGAAATTCGTGGTCGAGTCGATGACCCCTGGGATGAGGATCTTCTCGTCCGGCAGGCGCACGCGCTCCCACACCCTCCACTCGTGCTCGTGGCGAGGGTTCGCGGCGGGGAACGAGAGGCCCGCCGGGCGCGCCCGGACGAGCAGATCGGCGATCTGGTCGAGCGCCACGTCGCGGTGATGCGGCCCTTCGTAGTTGCCCCAGCAGACGTGGATACGCATGCGCTCCGGCGGAAGCTCGGCGGTCGCCGCGTCGATGAGGGCGATGTGTCTCTCCACGGCGCGCCGGAAATGGTCGAGTGACGCCCCCGCGAAGGTCATGTGGCGCGCCATCGCGAGATCGGGGGCGTCGATCTGGAGGACGAAGCCCGCTTCGACGATGGCTCGGTACTCCTCCCGCATCGCGCTCGCGAGCGCGTCGAGGTACGCGTCCTCGGTCGGGTAGTGATCGTTCTCGAGGAACAAGGCGATGACCCCGGGCGAGGCTGCGGTCATGAACCCGCGGGCGCCCGCCTCCGGGAGGGCCTGGCTCAAGTTCACCAGGTCCCGCTCGAGAGCGGCTCGCCCCCGGTACGTGACCGGGCCGGTGCAGCTCGGCGTGCGCAGCGCGGCGAGGCCCGGATCCGCGAAGAGGCGCCTCGCGTACGTCGGGAACTCCTCGAGATCGGCGGCGCTCGGCATCGCGCCTTCGCCGCCATACCCGGTCAGCCGATCCTTCGCGTACGTCGCGTAGCTCGGCTTGCTCATCTCGCCGTCGCTGACGAGGTCGATGCCTGCGTCGAGCTGTGCAGCCACGCACTCGCGCACCGCCTCTGCGAGTACGGCGTCTCGCTGCGCCGCGTCGACCGGCGTGCCCGAAGCTTCGTCGAAGAGCAGACGGAGCAGCGCGGGGGGGCGCGGGAGGCTGCCCGCGTGCGTCGTGAGGATGCGCTCGAGGCTCATGGCGTTCACCTCATCGAACACGACGAGCAAGGCCCACGCCCACGGCGATGCGCGCCACGCGCCGCGGCTCGCGCCGCCATCGTCCGTGCTGCCCCGACGACGCGTTTGCGCGGGGCGCGCCCGGCGTGCGTCCCGATACGCCGAGCTCGAACCGGCTCAGAAGTAGCTCACCGCCGCGCGGAGAGCTGTCCGGCTCAGCCCGCCAGGCGGCGGTCGATCTCCCGCCGCACCGCGTCCACGTCGGCGGGCAGCTCGATCGGCTGGTTCGCGTGCTTCGCCGTGACGCCCGCCAGGGTGCCCATGTGGTAGGCGCGCTTGAACTCGGTGAACTTCAGGCCGTGGGCCGTGCTGACGACGACGACGCGGTCGCTCTTGGCGATGATCCCGCGGCGCACCAGCTTCTCGGTCGCTGCGAGCGCCACGCCCGTGTGCGGGCAGTTGTACATGCCAGTGCGGTCGCCCCGGGCCACCGCGTCGGCGAGCTCGTCCTCGGTCGCCTGCTCGACGACGCCGTTCGTCGCCTGCAGCACCCGCACGGCTCGGTGGATGCTCACCGGATCGCCGATCTGGATCGCGCTCGCCGCCGTCGGC
>DATIQP010000082.1:0-3773 GCA_035470765.1 Polyangiaceae bacterium
CGCAGGGGCGGCTCTGGGAGCCTCGCTACTACCTCCAGATCGAGACCGAGTACGGCATCACCGATCGGCTCGAGGGCGCGTTCTACATCGCGGCGCAGGGCGAGCCGCAGAACGGCGGAGAGAACCTCGCCTCGCTCGACGGGTTCAAGTGGCGGCTGCGCTATCGCTTCGCGGAGGCGGGCAAGTGGCCGGTGGACATGGGCGTGTACTTCGAGCTCGAGACGATGCACGACGAGATCGCGCTCGAAGAGAAGCTCTTGCTCGAGAAGCAGCTCGGGCGCTTCCGCTTCGACGTGAACCTCTGGGTCGAGCAGCCGCTCGTGCGGCCGTTCGACGACTCGCAGCGGCAGCTCCAGTTCTGGATCAACCCGACCGCGGGCGCCTCGTTCGAGATCACGCCGGCGGTGCACGTCGGGCTCGAGTACTGGGCGCGCGGGCGCCTCGACGTCTCCGAGAGCGATCCCGACTACCGCAGCGACCGCGTGACGAACTTTCTGGGTCCCACGATCCACGGCAACTTCGGCAGCGTGTGGCTCACGGTCGGGATGTACGCGAACCTGAACGACATGAACAAGCCGCAGCCGGGCGACTTCTACGGGCCGCTCTGGGCGCGCGCGCTGCTCGGCATCGAGCTCTGAGGTCCCGCCGCAGGCGGGCCGACAGCCCGAAGGGCACGTGGTCTGAGGTCCCGCCGCCGGCGGGCCGACAGCCCGAAGGGCACGTGATCTGAGGCCGCGCCCTCACCTCAAGTTGAGCGGGCCGAGGGGCCAGGGCGTCAGCAGGGGAAGCCGCGAGGCCGGGCCGGACTGGCGCAGCACGCGCACGCACTCCGAGACGCTCAAACGGCGCGGCCCGAACGCGGAGGCGTCGGACGCGTCCGAGTCCATCAGCAGCGTCGGCGTGTCGGCGGTGTAGTCGTCCGGGTGGCCCGGCGACTGGAGCAGGATGTGGCCGAGCTCGTGGGCGAGCGTGAAGCTGCTCCGGCGCGCGCGCACTCCGCCGCGATCGAGAAGGATCGTGTTGCGCATGCTCGGTGAGTCGTGCCCGTCGCCGAAGATGAACGACTCGCCGATCCGCCCGACGCCCATGAAATAGGGGACCACGATGAGCTCGATGCTGCCCGGATCGCCGTCGTCGAACGCCTTCACGAGCGTCCTCTCCTCGAGCGTGCCCGCCATCGAGTTCATGTCGCTGAAGTGCTCGATCCCGTCGGCGGGCTCCACGTCGCCGATCCTGACGTTGAGCGTCGGGTCGGTCGAGAGCGGGGCGCCGTTCTGGCCGTCGAGGTGGGCGAGCGCGCCGTTCGGGCGGCGGACGGAGAGGTCGAGGCCGCTCTCGGCGCCGGGCAAGACACGCGCGTTGGACGAGATGGTCGCCCCGTAGCCGAGGTGCGAGAGCGCGCCCGCGATCTGGTGCGCCACCTGCTCGAGGCTCGCCCCCCTGGGTACGGTCACGGCGATGGCGCGCCCGTCGACGCGCAGCCTCACCTCGCCGCCGCTCGCGGGCAAGCCGAGGTCGTCTCCCACCGACAGGAGGTGCCTCGGCGGGGGATCCACGACTGCCACGTCGAGCTTCGACGCGTCCCCGAAGCTCACGCCGCACTGGCCCCACGTCGCCGAGGCGAGGGCGAGCTCCGCGCGGAGCATCGCCACGGCGCCCGCGTCGCTGCCGCCGATCGCGGGCATCGCCCCGGCGGCCGCGCGGAGCACGATGGGCCGGATGTGCGCCCGGTAGCGACCGATCGCGCCGAGCTCGCTCTCGCGGGGGCCGAGCACGCGAATCGCCTGCTTGCGGCCGGCACTGCGCACGACGATCGCCCCGCCGACCTCGGTGCGGAGCGATCGCTCGATCACCAGCGGGTGCGAGCGGTCGACGTCGTCGACGACGAACCGGAGGGGGGCGGTCTCGAGGCAGTGCACGCCCGGCCTCGTCTCGGGACACTGTGCCGGTGCGAGAGCGATGCGCGCGAGGGCGTCGAGCTTGACGCCCGTAGCGCCATAGGACTCGACCGTCACGTCGATCGTGTCGGCCCCGTCGGGCACGGCGATCACGGCGCGCAGCGCGTCGGTGTCGGCGGCGGCCTCCGGCGTGCCCGCCCGCGTCGGCGGCGTGCGGTCGAGCGACGCTTGCCCCTTGGTCATCGGCACGGTCTTGCCGACGACGTCCCGCATCGTGACGCCGCGCACCTCGATCGCGATCTTCTTCTCGCGACCGCTCTTGAGCCGCGCGGAGACCTCCGCTCGTCCGGGCGCGAGCCCCTGCCACGCCGACCCCAGGGCGACGCGCGCGCCGAACGGCACCGGCGTCGGACCGGCCACGAGCCGCACCTTGCCCGCGCCGGACACGAGGTGGAGCACCGCGCCGTCGAGCGAGGGATCGATGGGCACCAGGTCGGCGCGGGCCTCGTGCAAGAGGACGTTCTGCTCTCCGTCGGGCTTGCCGTTGGCGTCGTCGTCGTCGAGGTCGGCCATCAGCACGAGCGAGGCGGTCGCCCCCTCGTCGGCGCGCGCTTGCGCCTCCCCCTTCGCGAGGCACGCCACGACGGCGATCGAAGCGAGACCGCCGGCGCGCAGCGCGCGGCCTACTCCAGCCAGCCCAGATGCACCCATCGAACGCGCGTCTCGCTGCACAAAAGCTCCGATGCAGATGAGCGTAGCGCAGCGGCGCGCAGGAGCGACGCCCAGACGACGTTCGCCAGACACCGTGAGGTCACGAGCTCGTCGGCGAGGTCGCGCGCGACGTCGTGCGCGCCGACGTCCCAGAGCGCGGCCGCCGCCAACCCCCGCAGGTCCTCGCGCTTCTGCCCCTTCGCGATCGAGAGCAGCTCGGCGCGCAGGTCGTCTCGCCCGAAGTCGCGCGCGAGGTGCATCGCCGCGCGCACGCCGGTCTCGTCCGAGAGCGGGGCCGCCTTCGCCAGCGCCTCGAGCATGCCCTTGGCGGCGGGCGCCTTCGCCTTCGCCAGGCGGAAGAGGAACGTCATGTCGCGGTCCGCGCTCGGGCGATCCGACAGACGCGCGACGAGCTCGACCGTCGGCCTCGTCGCAGGCGGCGGCGCCGGCGGCGCGTCCCCCCGCGTCTGCGCGAGCACCTCCTCGAGCGCCCACGCGACGAGCGCCCAGGCTGCCCGCGAGCTCGCCGGGCCGTCCTGCGCCCGCGTCCGAGCCTCGTTCAGCGCGCCCTCGTCGCCGGCCCTCGTCGCGACCTCGCCCAGCACGAGCCGACGGCCGAGGTGGCGCTCCGCCTCGCCCAGCACGTAGAGGGCGGGCGCGATCGCGGACGATACGGGCGTCCCGCGGGCGAGCGGGACGAAGAGCTCGACGCAGAGCGTGATGCGATGGCTCTCCTTGATCATCGGCGCGAGCGACAAAAGGTGGCTGCCGCTGGCCTCCCCGCGCGCCACGCGTGCCGCTTCCGCCCCGAAGGCGAGGTGCGACTGCCGGCTCGCGGCGATCTTCGAGAGCAGCGGACCGAGCTCCCGCTCGGTGCACTGGGCGGCCGCGCTCAGCGTGGCGGTGCCGCCGGCGTCCCCCTCCGCGAGTGCCTGCTTGAGCAGCGACGGAGCGGCCTTGTCCTTGCACTCGGCGAGCGACCGGATGCACGCCCCGTACAGCTCACGGTCGAGCGTGCGGCGCCGCAGCATGACGCGGAGGGCGTCGGCCATCGTCGCGCGAAGCTGCGGGCTCAGCGGTGCGAGCGCGCGCAGCGCCCCGGCGAGCCGCGCTTCGTTCGAAGGCCTGCGCTTGAGCGCCGCCTCGATCTCCTCTCCAAACCGC
>DATIQP010000083.1:0-8181 GCA_035470765.1 Polyangiaceae bacterium
CACGGTGGTCGCGGCTGCGCCGCAGGGCGCGCTCGTGCACCTCTCGAACGCCGACGGCACGACCATGTCGGCCACGCTGAACGACAACATCCTCACGGTCTCGACCACCGCCTACGCCGTCGAGGACCCGGTCCACGGCACCGTCACCGGAGGCCACAACTGGCTGCAGGCGGGGACCAGCGCCGGCTCGCTCACGAGCAGCGTCTTCGGCACCGACCCCAAGTTCCTCACGTCGCCCGCCTACCGGCTCGATCCGTCGAGCGCGTGCGTGGGCGCGGCCGCGAGCAACGCGAATTCGCCCGACAAGGAGTACTACCTCGACGAGACGACGACGCGGGGCTACCGGCTGCGCGCGAGCGTCAAGGACCTCGGCGCGTTCGAGAGCACGACGACGGGGCCGGGTGTCGGGCCGTATGGCACCCCGCCCACGCCGGGCGACGGGGGCACGACGGCCGACGGCGGTACGACCGGCGACGGCGGCGCCCAGCCCGACGCCGGGGCGGGCGGCGACGGCGGGACCGTGCAAGGAGGCGCGGGCGGCTGCGGCTGCGCCGTTCCGCCCGGACCTTCGCCGCTCGGGCCTGCCATGGCGGGGCTCGGCTTGCTCCTGGCCCTCCTGCGGAGGCGACGCCGCACCCCTTGTTAAACGGGGTTTGGCGTGCTACGAGCACGGCCCCCATGTCCTCCACGACCGACATCCGCAAGGGTCTGCGCATCGAAATCGACGGCGTGCCGTACCACGTCATCGAGCACCAGTTCGTCAAGCCGGGCAAGGGCCAGGCCTTCACGCGTGCCAAGATCCGGAACCTCATGACGGGCAACGTCATCGAGCGGACCTGGAAGTCGGGCGAGTCGGTCGAGCTGGCCGACGTCGAGGACCGCAAGATGACCTACTCGTGGGCCGAGGGCGACGCGCTCGTCTTCATGGACCCGAACACCGGCGATCAGATCCACGTCGACAAGACGAAGATCGGCGAGGACGTGCGCTGGCTCGCCGAGGGCATGGAGCTCGAGGTCACGCTCTACAACGGCAACCCCATCGGCGTGGACCTCCCGCCCACGGTCGTCCTGCAGATCGCGCAGAGCGAGCCCGGCATCAAGGGCGACACCGCGAGCGGCGCCACCAAGCCCGCCACGCTCTCGACCGGCGCGGTCGTCAACGTCCCGCTCTTCATCAAAGAGGGCGAGTGGATCAAGATCGACACCGAGACGGGCAACTACCTCGAGCGCGTCAACAAGTAGCTGGGCTCGGCGGGAGGGGGAGCCCCCGGGAGCGCGGCACTCAGCATTGGTCATACGACCAATTTATTTGAGAGTGCCCTCAATAGTCTCGCGGGTTTGGCCCGTTCCAGGCCAAATATGTTGGTCTCCTGACCAATCTATCCTGGCGTCCGTCCGGGCCGCGCCCCCCGCCGGCCGCCGCCGCCGGCCCCGTCGCCATGACCGGATCTCGCTTTGTGGCCCCGGGGGCTTGCCACCGCGCGGACCGTGACCGATATAAGGAGCTGTCATCGAAATCTACGGCCACACCACCGGTCTCTCGCCTCACGCGAAGAAGACGCTCGAGCGCATCTACAGGCGCCGCGTCCCCATCGATCGCCTCGTCACGCCCGAGCTGTCCCGCTCGCTCGCCGAAGCGTCGATGGAGACGGGCCGGCAGGTGGGCGTGCTCGTCCATCGCAGCGGGCAGGTGGACTACGTCATCGCCGGCGACGCGGGCAAGCTCGTGCTGCCCGACGTCGGCCGCCTGCGCGCCGCCGAAGGGCGCCTCCGCGGCCTGCGGCTGATCCACACCCACGTGCGCGGCGAGCCGGTCTCTCAGGACGATCTCGTCGACCTCGTGCGCCTGCGGCTCGATCTCGTCGTCACCCTGCAGATGTCGCCCGAGGGCGAGGTCCGCTCCGTCAGCTGGGCGCACAACGTCCCCGGCCACCCGCCGTATCAGGTGTCCGGCCCGTTCCCGCCGTCGCGCGCCGATCTCGACGTCGGCAAGCTCGTCGCGGATCTCGAGTCCGAGTTCTCGCGCCAGAGCCGCGCCCGCGAAGTGAAGGCCAAGGACGGCCGCGCCATCCTCGTCTTCGTCGTCGACAAGAGCCACGGCGGCTCCCGGGACGACGCCGGGCTCGACGTGAGGATGCACGAGCTCAACGAGCTCGCGCGCACGGCGGGCGTCGACGTCGCCGACTCCATCGTCCAGGTCCGCGAGAAGATCGATCCCAAGACGGTGATGGGGCAGGGCAAGCTCAACGAGGTCATCCTCCGCGCCGCCGAGCTCGACGCCGAGACGCTGATCTTCGATCGGAACCTCAGCCCCGCGCAGGCCTCCGCCATCGGCAAGACGAGCGAGCTCAAGATCATCGATCGCTCGCAGCTGATCCTCGACATCTTCGCCCAGCGCGCCGAGAGCCGTGACGGCAAGCTCCAGGTCGAGCTCGCGCAGCTGAAATACTCGATGCCGCGCCTTCAGCAGAAGGACGACTCGCTCTCGCGCCTCACCGGCGGCATCGGCGGGCGCGGGCCCGGCGAGACGAAGCTCGAGATCGGCCGCCGCCGCGCCAAGGAGCGCCTCAGCCACCTCGAGGCGCAGCTCAAGAAGCTCGCCAAGCAGCGCGAGCAGCGCCGCCGCCGCCGCACGCGCGCGTCGGTGCCCACGGTGGCCATCGTCGGCTACACCAACGCGGGCAAGAGCACGCTGCTCAACACGCTGACGGGCGCCGATGTCCTCGCCGAGAACAAGCTCTTCGCCACGCTCGACACGCGCTCGCGCGTCCTGAAGGTCGGCTGGGCCGGCTACGGCGATCGCGAGGTCGTCGTCACCGACACGGTGGGCTTCATCCGAGAGCTGCCGAAGGACCTCTTCGCCGCGTTCCGCGCCACGTTCGAGGAGGCGGCGGACGCGGACCTGCTCCTCCACGTCGTCGACGCGAGCGATCCGGCCAAGGCGGGGCACATGGCCACCACGCGCGAGGTGCTCGAGGAGCTCGAGCTCTCGGAGGTGCCGCGCGTCCTCGTCTACAACAAGGTCGATCTGCTCGATCCGCTCGAGGTCGCGCTGCTCCGCCGCAACGATCCCGACGCCGTTCTCGTCACCGCCACGCGGCGCGAGACGCTGATCCCGCTCATCGAGCGCATCGCCAGCGAGCTGGCCGCGCGCTGGGAGAAGGCCGCCAAGACGCCCGCGAGCGTCCACTCGCTCGAGGATGAAGGGGACGAGGAGGCCGAGCACGAGGCCCCCGAAGAGCTGACGACGCTCGACGCGATGCTCGCCGCGGGCGGCAAGCGCCGGAAGTCCGCCGAACGCCGGGCCTGACCCCTCTTTCGCAGTTCTTCATGCGCTTCGTGTGACGCCGCGGCCCCGGATGTGGCATCCAAGGGGACATGGCGCTCTGGCGCATGCTCCTCTTCATCGCGGTCGCCCTCTCGATCGTGTTCGGCGTCCACTACTTCTTGTGGGTACGCCTCGTGCGCGATCCGGCGTGGCCCACCGCGTGGTCCCGCGCGCTGACCTGGGCGCTGGTCGCGTTCGGCGCCTCGATCCCCGTGGGAATCTTCGCGTCGCGCGGGCTCTCGCGCCAGGCCGCCGCGCCGCTGGCGTGGCTCGCGTACACGTGGATGGGCGTGATGTTCCTGCTGTTCTTCATCCTGCTCCCGCTCGAGCTCCCCCGCCTCGGCGCGCGACTCGGCGGCGTGGACCCGGAGCGGCGAGTCGCCCTCTCGCGCATCCTCGCCGGCTTCGCGGGCGTCGTCGGCGTCGTCATGAGCGGCGCCGGGGTCGCGTCGGTGCTCTCGCGCGTCGGCGTGAAGCAGGTGCGCGTACCGCTCGCCAAGCTCCCGAGCAAGCTCTCCGGCTACACCATCGTCCAGCTCACCGACATCCACGTCGGCCCGACGATCGGCCGCGACTTCATCGAGCAGATCGTGCGGACGACCAACGCGCTCTCGCCGGACCTCGTCGCCATCACGGGCGATCTGGTCGACGGCTCGGTCGAACAGCTCGGCCACCTCGTCGAGCCGCTGCGCGAGCTGCGCGCCAGGGACGGCGTCTTCTTCGTCACCGGCAACCACGAGTACTACTCCGGCGCCGACGCGTGGATCGCGCACCTGCGCACCCTCGGGATCCGTGTATTGCGCAACGAACGCGTCCCCATCCGTGACGACGCGGGCGGCTTCGATCTCGCCGGCGTCGACGACACGAGCGCGCACAGCTTCGGCCACGGCCACGGCCAGGACGTGCCACGCGCGATGGCCGGCCGCGACGCGTCGCGCGTCGTGGTCTTGCTCGCCCATCAGCCCAAGGCGGTGCGCGACGCGTGCAAGCTCGGCGTCGACCTGCAGCTCTCGGGGCACACGCATGGCGGGCAGATCTGGCCGTGGGGCTACGCCGTGCGCCTGGACCAGCCGCACGTCGCGGGCTTCCACATCCACCAGGGAACGGCGATCTACGTGAGCCGCGGGACGGGCTACTGGGGCCCGCCGATGCGCGTCGCCGCGCCCGCCGAGATCACCCGGATCGAGCTCGTCTCGGCCTGAAGCGCGCGCTCCGTCAGCTCGGGATGGCGTCCGCGCGCACGTACTTGGCCAGCAGGTCGCCCACCGGCACGAGCAGGCGCTTGCGCCCGTCGAACGTGATCTCCTGGCCCGCGTGGCTCTTGTAGAGCACGCGATCGCCCACCGCGATCTCGTCGGAGCCGGTCTGTGGCAGGGCCTCGACGACGCCCTCGTCGGGCGCCTCCCGCGCCGTCTCCGGCAGGTACAGGCCGCCCTTCGTCCGCTCCTCGGCGGCGACGGGCTCGAGCAGGACGTGACCATTCATGGGTTGCAGTTGCATCCGTCTTCTCTCCTCGTCAGGCTCTTCGTCCGAGACCGAGCAGGGCGTCGATGCGCGGCTTGTCGAAGCCGACGACGAAGCTCCCGTCGATGTCGATCTGCGGCACGCCTTGCTGGCCGCTCCGCGCGACCATCTTCCGCATCGCGCTCTCGTCGCGCTGGACGTTGATCTCGTCGTAGCGGACGTCGTTCTGGCGCAGGTAGCTCTTCACCTTGGTGCACCACGGGCACGTGTCGGTGACGAACACCGTCACCCGGTGCGCGCGCGGCGCTCCCGAAGGCTTGCCGCGCTCGGTGCGCTCTCCGAGCAGCGCGCGAGACAGGTAGTCCGCCGTCTGCGCGCCGACGACCGTGCGCTGCACCTTGCCGCCGCGCACCGCGACGACGGTGGGGACCGCCGTGACGCCGAACCGGCCGTGCAAGCCGCGCGTCGCACCCACGTCCACGAGCAGCGCCGGCTGGTCCGCGTGAGCCGCGCACCAGCTCTCGAAGATGGGGCGGGCCTGCCGTGACGCCTCGGAGAAGTCTCCGAAGAAGCCCAGCACGTAGGTCTTTTCCTCGTCGTTCAGCCGCGCGTCGAGCGCCGCGCCGTCGGTCAGGATCTCGAGTGCCATTTCCCGGATGGGAGCCGCCGCCCCGAAAATGGATTCCGGCGAACCCTTTTTTCGGCCCGGGGCTCTCGAGGTTCGACCGGTCGAAGGATGAGACCAAGGAGTCGTCGTCGGATGTTGCTGCGGATCGCGCTGTTCGTGCTCGGTGGAGCCGTCATCGGCTTTGCGTACCAGCGGCTCGTCGGGTGCCGCACCGGCACCTGCCCCATCACGTCGAACCCGTACGTGGCGACGCTCTACGGCGCGTTCGTGGGGTATCTGGCGTCGGGCGGGTTTCGCTGACCGAGGCAGAGCCGGAGACGGCGGCGGGGTCGACTGATATGCTTCGAGCGTGGGAGGCCTCATGCGCGCGCTCGTCGTCTCTTCCGTCCTGGGCTCGGTGATCTTCGCGGTCGCTTGCAGCGGTGGAGGCGGCAACAACAGCGGCGGCGACTCGGGGACCGGGGACGGCACGGCCGAGCAGCTCTGCGTCGACACCATCAACAACTACCGGGCCACGCTCGGGTTGCCGCCCTACGCCCGCTGGACCGACAAGGAGACGTGCGCCGACGGGCAGGCCCAGAGCGACTCGCAGTCGGGCACGGCGCACGGCGCCTTCAAGCAGTGCACCGAGTTGGCGCAGAACGAGTGCCCGGGGTGGCCCGGGCCGCCGTCGTCGATGATCCCGCAGTGCCTGCAGATGATGTGGAACGAAGGACCGGGCACGAACTTCTCCCAGCACGGCCACTACATCAACATGTCGAGCACCCAGTACACGAAGGTCGCCTGCGGCTTTTACACGCTCTCGGACGGGAGCGTCTGGGCGGTGCAGGACTTCCAGTAGCCGGCGATGTGGTAAGCACGGGTATGGCCGAAAATCGCCAGATCCGGGCGCCCCGCGGGCCCGAGCTCTCCTGCAAGGGTTGGGTGCAGGAGGCCGCGCTCCGCATGCTCCACAACAACCTCGACGCCGAGGTCGCCGAACGTCCCCAGGACCTCGTCGTCTACGGCGGCACGGGAAAGGCGGCGCGGTCGTGGGCGGCGTTCGACGTCATCGTCCGCGAGCTGCGCGAGCTCGCCTCGGACGAGACGTTGCTCGTGCAGTCGGGCAAGGCCGTGGGCAAGTTCAAGACGCACCCGGACGCGCCGCGCGTGCTCATCGCGAACTCGAACCTCGTGCCGAAGTGGGCGACGTGGGACGAGTTCCGCCGCCTCGAGGGGCTGGGCCTGACGATGTTCGGGCAGATGACGGCGGGCTCGTGGATCTACATCGGCTCGCAGGGCATCCTGCAGGGCACGTACGAGACGTTCGTCGCCGCCCGCAAGGCGTTCGCGCGCCGCAAGGGCAAGGAAGCCGGCTGGGTGCTGACGGCGGGGCTCGGCGGGATGGGCGGCGCGCAGCCGCTCGCCGCGACGATGGCGGGTCTGTCGTGCCTGGCCATCGAGGTGGACCCGTCGCGCATCGCCAAGCGCCTCGAGACCCGCTACGTCGACGAGCGCATCGACGACCTCGACGCCGCGCTCGCCCGCATCGAGCGCGCGAAGAAGAGCGGCTCGCCCGTCAGCGTCGCCGTGTGCGCCAACGCCGCCGAGATCTACCCGGAGCTCGTGGCGCGCGGCATCACGCCCGATCTGGTCACCGAGCAGACCGCGGCGCACGATCCGCTCAACGGCTACATCCCCCTCGGCCTGTCGCTCGAGGAGGCCGCCGCGCTGCGCGCCGAGGACGCCGAGGGCTACGTCGAGCGCGCGAAGGCGAGCATGGCCGAGGAGGTCACCGCGATGCTCGCCATGCAGAAGGCCGGCGCGGAGGCGTTCGACTACGGCAACAACATCCGCGCCTGCGCCCAGGAGGCGGGCTGCGAGGACGCGTTCCGCATCCAGGGCTTCGTGCCGCTCTACGTGAGGCCGCTGTTCTGCCTGGGGAAGGGGCCATTCCGCTGGGTCGCGCTCTCCGGCGATCCGGAGGACATCGCGCGCACCGACGACGCGGTGCTCGCGGCCGTGCCCGGCGACGCCGATCTGCGCCGGTGGATCGAGCTGGCCCGCGAGCGCGTGAAGTTCCAGGGCCTGCCGTCGCGCATCTGCTGGCTCGGCTACGGCGACCGCGCGAAGGTCGGCCTCGCGTTCAACGAGCTGGTGCGCACGGGCAAGGTGAAGGCGCCCATCGTCATCGGCCGCGACCACCTCGACTGCGGCTCGGTCGCCTCGCCCAACCGCGAGACCGAGTCGATGAAGGACGGCTCCGACGCCATCGCCGACTGGCCCATCCTCAACGCCCTCGTCAACACCGCGGCGGGCGCGAGCTGGGTGAGCTTCCACCACGGCGGCGGCGTCGGCATGGGCATGTCGCTCCACGCCGGCATGGTCGTCGTCGCCGACGGCACCAAGGAAGCGGCCGCGCGCCTCGAGCGCGTGCTGACCAGCGACCCGGGCATGGGCATCATCCGCCACGCCGACGCCGGCTACGACGACGCGATCGCCTTCGCGCGCGAGCACGGCGTCCACGTCCCCCACTCGAGCTGAGATGGCGAAAGAGCCTCCCTCCATCTGGTGGTTCGCGTTCGGCTATTTCGCCTGCTACGTGCCGTACAGCGCGCTCACCAAGGCGCTCACCGACGGGCGCTTCCACGGCGTGCCCGCGATCCACGGCCTCGAGATCTTGCCCATCACGGCCCTCGCCTCGCTCGTCGGCATGTTCGTCTTCATCAGCGCCATCCGCTGGTGGGGCGTCGTCACCCGCCACCGCGTCCTCGGCCTGAAC
>DATIQP010000084.1:0-1766 GCA_035470765.1 Polyangiaceae bacterium
GTGCAGGTTCGTCCCCGGTCACCGTGGCGGGGGCCGTGCCGGATTTTCACCGGCTTCCCTCGACCTCGAACGCACGCCGCGCGGGCAACACGCCTCCGCGAAAATGCGCGAGGCACGCATTACACGACGGCTCTCAGCCGAGCAAGCTCTTGATGCGATCGAGCAGCGCGTCCGCGAGGTCCACCTTGCTCGCTCGTGGCAGCCGCTCCTCGCGGTTCTCGGTGACGAAGGTGATCTCGTTGTCGTCGCCGCCGAACGCGGTCCTTGCTTCGTTGGCGACGACGACGTCGACCTTCTTCTCGCGCAGCTTGCGCCGGGCCTCGGCGACAATGGCCTGCCGCGTCCCCGTCTCGAGCGCGAAGCCCACCAGCACCGGCCGCGGGCCCGTGCGGGCCATGCCCATCTCGGCGAGCAGGTCGGGGTTCTGCACCAGCTCGAGCGTCGTCTGCTCGCCCTTCTTCTTGATCTTGGTCCCGCTCGTCGCCGCCGGCCGATAGTCGGCGACCGCGGCGGCCATGACCACGGCGTCGCACGAAGCTCGGGCCTGCGCGAGCGCGGCTTGCATCTCGAGGGCCGTGCGCACGTCGACGCGCAGCACGCCGTGAGGCGTCGGGAGCTGGACCGGTCCGGCCACGAGCGTCACCTCGGCCCCGCGCGCGGCGCCGCGCGCCGCGATCGCGAAGCCCATCTTGCCCGACGAGCGGTTGCTCAGGAAGCGGACGGGATCGAGATCCTCCAGCGTGGGCCCGGCGCTGACGACAACGCGCACGCCCTTCAGATCCTTCGGCGTGACCGCGAAGACGATCGCCTCCAGGATCGCCTCCGGCTCGATCATGCGGCCCGGCCCCTGGTCGCCCGAGGCGACGGGTCCGACGGCGGGCCCGACGACCATCACGCGGCCTTGGGCTCGCAGCCCCTCGACATTCTTCTGCGTCGCCGGATGTGTCCACATGCGCGGGTGCATCGCGGGCGCGACGAGCACGGGGCCCTTCGCGCAGAGCACGAGCGCGGTCACCAGGTCGTCGGCGCGGCCTTGCGCGAGCCGCGCGAGGACGTCGGCGCTCGCCGGGGCGACGACCACCGCATCGGCCGTCGAGCCGAGCTGGACGTGCAGCTCGCCCGGCGTCGACCACATCTCCGCCGCTCCCAGGGCGGCGTTCCCCGTCAGCCCGGACAGCGTCGCTCCACCGATGAACTTCGTCGCCGACTCGGTCATCACCGGCACGACGCTCGCCCCCTCCTTGACGAGTAGCCTCGCGAGCACGGCCGCCTTGTACGCGGCCACGCTCCCCGTGACGCAGAGCGCGACCGTGCGTCCGGTGAGCCGTCCGCTCGATCGCTGCTCGGTGCCCTCGTGCGGCCTGGCCATGAACCCCAATTTAGCGGTCGAGAGGTGAACCTGTCTCGTTTCCTGCTATACGCAGCCCCCCATGGCGCTCAAGATCGGCATCGTCGGCCTGCCCAACGTCGGCAAATCGACGCTGTTCAACGCACTGTCGTCGGCCAAGGCCGAGGCGGCCAACTACCCGTTTTGCACGATCGAGCCGAACGTCGGCGTGGTCACCGTCCCGGACGATCGGCTCCAGGCCCTGGACGGCGTGGTCCACGCCGAGAAGATCGTCCCCACGACGATCGAGTTCGTGGACATCGCCGGGCTCGTGCGCGGCGCGAGCAAGGGCGAGGGCCTGGGCAACCAGTTCCTCGCCCACATCCGCGAGGCCGACGCGATCGTCCAGGTCGCGCGCTGCTTCGAGGATCCCAACGTC
>DATIQP010000085.1:0-4423 GCA_035470765.1 Polyangiaceae bacterium
ATGCGAGCCGGAATGCCCGAACGAAGCCATCTCCGAGGGCGATTCGATCTACGTCATTGATGCGGATCATTGCACCGAGTGTGTCGGCTTCCACGAGAAGGAAGCCTGCCAGGGCGTCTGCCCCGTCGAGTGCTGCCTGCCGGATCCGAATCGGCCAGAGAAAGAAGCCGACCTAGCGGCTCGGGCGCTCACCCTCCACCCCGACGACGACGAGCTGAAGTCACTTATCAGCTCGGGTGATTTTCCTTCGCGCTTCAAAGGCTGAGCTGGGCGCAATTTGCGCGGCTATACGCAGGCCCTGCGCGCCTGCTGGGACCACGGGCGGCTGAAGTTGCTGCTCCCACCCTGGCGTGGAAGGTGCACAGAGCCCGGCTTGCTCAACCCTCGCGGCGCCGCCCGCAGAGCAGCAAATGATGGAATCTGCCTGGCTGTCCGCCTTCGCGTTCCTGGTCGTCTCGAGCCTCGTCGGCGCGAGCATGCTCGGAGCCGCGCGCGCTCTTCGCGTCCGCGCGCGTAGCTCCTCGCCGCTCAAGCGGCGGACCTACGAGTGCGGCGAGGAGCCGGAGTCGATGGCGTGGATGCAGTTCCACGCCCGCTACTACGTCGTCGCGCTCTTCTTCGTCCTCTTCGACGTCGAGGCGGTCTTCCTCTTCCCGTGGGCCGTCGTGCTGCGCGAGCTCGGTCGCGGGGCCTTCCTGGCCGCCGTGACCTTCGTCATCGTGCTGATGCTCGGGTGGCTCTACGCGCTTCGCAAGGAGGCCTTGCGGTGGCAGTAAACGACCCAAAGCGCCGTCTCGCGCTGCTCGAGGAGTGCGATCGCCCTTTCGAGCACCCCCTCTACAAGACGCTGCTTCGCGCGCCGGGGCTCAGCGTCGCGGCCGCCCCGGTGGACATGCTGCTCGAGTGGGGCCTGATGAACAGCCTGTGGGTGTTCCCCATGGCGACGAGCTGCTGCGGCATCGAGCTCATGGCGGCGGCGGCGAGCCGCGTCGATCTCGATCGCATGGGTACGATCGTGCGCGCCACGCCGCGCCAGGCCGACGTGATGGTCATCGCGGGGACGATCACCGTGAAGATGGCGCCCCGCGTGAAGACGCTCTGGGAGCAGATGCCCGAGCCGAAGTGGGCCATCGCGATGGGCTCGTGCGCGATCTCGGGTGACTTCTACCGCAACCTGTACTCGGTCGTCCCGGGCATCGACACGGTGCTGCCGGTGGACGTGTACGTGCCGGGCTGCCCGCCGAACCCCGAGGCGCTGATGCACGGGCTGCTCCGGCTGCAGGAGAAGGTGCGGCTGCGGCGCGCGGGCAAGCTCGTGGTGCGCGAGCCGAACCCGGCGGTGATGGCGGTGACGCAACCGTCGATCGCGCGGCTGAACGATCCGGCGCGCGATCCGGCATTGAGCGAGCTGCAGGAGAAGGCGGCGGAGACGGCGACGGCGGCGGATCGCGGAGACGGAGGCAGAGTCGGAGTCGGAGTCGGAGTCGAAGACGGAATCGGAGGCAGAGTCGGAGACGGGATCGCGGACGGAGTCGAGGCTCTGTTTCGTGAGCACGGGGTGACCGAGTTTCCGAAGGACGCGGCGCCGATCGTCCCGGTCGACCGACACGTTTCGCTGGCGCGGCAGCTGAAGGCGAAGGGGTACCGGCAGTTCGTCTACGTCGTGGCGTCGCATCACCCGGCGAAGAAGACCGCGACCGAGCGCTTCGAGGTGGCGTACGCGCTCCGCACCGTCGGCAAGGGGTCCGAGCTCGCGAGCTGGCGCGTGGCGCTCGAGCCCGGGCAGGCGGTCCCGACGCTGAGCCGCGTCTTCGCGGGGGCGGATTGGCAAGAGCGCGAGCAGTGGGATCTCGTCGGGGTGCGCTTCGATGGGCACCCGGATCTGCGCCGGATCATGCTGCCCGCGGACTGGACGTCGCACCCGCTGCGGAAAGACTTCCCAGCCGACGCCGCGTGCCCGCCATGGAGATGAAACTTCAGCCCGAGCTCGAGCTCGAGGACGATCACGACGCGGACCTGATGCTGCTGCACTTCGGGCCGCAACACCCGTCGACGCACGGCGTCTTCCGGATGGACCTGCTGCTCGACGGCGAGATCATCGTGAAGGCGACGCCGTACCTCGGCTACCTGCACCGCGCGGTCGAGAAGCTCTGCGAGCGCCTCTCCTACGTGCAGATCACGCCCATCGTCGACAAGAACGACTACGTCGCGCCGATGACGAACGAGCAGGCGCTCGTGATGGGCTTCGAGAAGCTCCTCGCGATCGAAGTGCCGCGGCGCGCCCGCTGGATGCGGACGATCTTCGCCGAGCTGCAGCGCCTCGCCTCGCACCTGCTCTGGCTCGGCACCTTCACCCTCGACCTCGGCGGCGCGCTCGGCGGCGGCTCGACGCTGTTCTTGCACTGCTTCCGCGAGCGCGAGCTGATCCTCGACCTCTTCGAGGAGGTGACCGGCGCGCGCTTCCACTACAACACGCACACGATCGGCGGCAACAGGCACGATCTGCCCGCCGGCTTCGCGGCGAAGGTGAAGGCCGCGCTCGACACCGTCGAGGCGCGCATCCCCGAGTACGAGGCGCTCAGCGTCGACAACTCGATCTTCGTGGCGCGCACCAAGGGCGTGGGCGTGCTCACGGGAGACCTGGCCCTCGAGCTCGGCATCACGGGGCCCGTCCTGCGCGCCTCGGGCGTCGATCACGATCTCCGGCGCGACGCGCCCTACCACGCCTACGACGAGCTCGAGGTGCGCGTACCCGTCGAGCACGATGGCGACTGCCTCGCGCGCGCCAAGGTGCGCTTCGCCGAGATGCGCGAGAGCATCCGCATCGTCCGCGACGCGATCGACGGCGTGCCGGAGGGGCCGATCAACGGCTTCAAGCCGGTGCGCCAGCCGACGCAGGTCAAGGCAACGTCGGGCCAGGTATACGTCGCGATCGAGACGCCGCGCGGCGAGCTCGGCACCTTCGTCATCGCGGGGAGCGACCCGGCGACCTCCCCGCACCGGCTCAAGATCCGCCCGCCGAGCCTGCACGCGCTCTCCGCGCTGCCGTACATCCTCCCCGGCCAGACCGTCAGCGACGCCGTCGCGATCCTCGGCTCGCTCGACCCGATCATGGGGGAGGTGGACCGATGAACGCCCTGCTCCACGGCGCCGTCTACGGCGCGGTCATCGTCACGGTGCTCCTCACGATCACCGCGCTCGGCCTCTGGTTCGAGCGCAAGTTCGCCGGGCGCATGCAGTCGCGCCTCGGGCCGACGATGGTCGGCCCCATCGGGCTTTTGCAGCCCGTCGCCGACGTCCTCAAGCTCCTGCAGAAGGAGGACATCGTCCCGAGGGACGCCGACAGGCCGCTGTTCGATCTCGCGCCGCTGCTCTCGGCGATGCTCGCCCTCGCGGTCGCCGCGGTCGTGCCGTTCTCGCCGAAGGCGATCGCGAGCGACCTCGACGTGGGCGTTCTCTGGGTGCTCGCGATCGGCGGCCTCACCGTCATCCCGACGTTCATGGCCGGCTGGGCGAGCAACAACAAGTTCGCGCTGCTCGGCGGCATGCGCGCCATCGCGCAGTCGGTCTCCTACGGCGTGCCGCTCGTGCTCGCGGCGCTCGTCCCGGTCATCCTCACGGGCTCGCTCAGCGTCTCGGGCATCGCGCTCTGGCAGACGCACCACCACTGGATCGTCGTCTGGCCTTTGGTGCCCGGGCTTCCCGCGTTCGTCCTCTTCTTCCTCGCGATGCTCGCCGAGTCGAACCGCATCCCGTTCGACATCCCCGAGGCCGAGAGCGAGCTCGTCGCCGGCGTGACCACCGAGTACACGGGGATGAAGTTCACGCTCTTCTACATGGCCGAGTACGTCCACACGCTCGTGGGCTCGGCGGTCGCCGCGGCGCTCTTCTTCGGCGGCTGGGACGGCCCGTTCCACCCGGGCCTGGTGTGGATGGTCGCCAAGACGCTGCTGCTCTTCGTCTCGGTCTACTGGGTGCGCTGGTCGCTGCTTCGCCTGCGCTCCGATCAGCTCCTCGCGCTGTGCTGGAAGTGGCTGACGCCCATCGGCATCGCGCTCGTCCTGTTCGCGGCCGCGTGGGTCGAGTTCGTGCCGGGAGAGCTCTGATGGTGAACGCCATCTTCGACACCCTGCGCGCGCTCAAGACGACCCTCGTCACCGTCTTCCGCAAGCCACAGACGGTCGAGTTCCCGAAGGTGGTGCGGCCGCGCGCCGAGCGCTATCGCACGAGCTTCGCCCTGCCCGACGACGAGAACGGCGAGCTCGCGTGCATCGCCTGCCTCGCGTGCGAGCGCATCTGCCCGTCGCAGGTCATCAAGATGAAGAGCGGCGGCAAGCGCGAGTCGCCGGTGACCGGGAAGAAGCGCGCCTACGTCGACGAGTTCGTCCTCGACCTCAGCGCGTGCATCCAGTGCGAGCTCTGC
>DATIQP010000086.1:0-3683 GCA_035470765.1 Polyangiaceae bacterium
TGGCGGCGTTCGTCGGTGCCGGGTTTGGTGTCGTCGATCCAGCGCAACGCCACGGCTTCGGTGATCCGCTCGGCGCCCATCCGCGCCGCGCGCCGCACCGCCTCCAGGACGACCGCCCTGCGCCGATAGGGAAGCGTCTGCCGCGCATAGAGGGCGACGATCGCGTCGCGAACGGCATCCGTCGGGTGGTCGTCGCGGACGGCGAGAAGCGCGCGCTCGAGGTCGTTCGCGAAGGCGAGCTCCGAGTCGTCGGGGGCCGAGCCGCGCTCGCGCGCGAGGGTCGCCTCGGCCGCGTCGAACGGCAGGCCTCGCGTCAGGGCGCGCACGGCGTCGCGCGCGTAGTCGAGCCGGTCGTCGGGCTCGAACGCAGGGCTCGCGGCGAAGCGCCGGCACACGGCGACGAGGGCATCGCGATCGTCCATCTCGCGATAGAAGGCATCGGCGCGCTCGTAGTAGAAGCGCAGCACCGAGCGCGGGGTCGTGTCGTCGATGGTCGCCTGAGCCAGCTCGGCGCGCGCGCTCGCCTTGTCGCCCGTCGTGTCCGCCATCTCGCTCCGCACTACGTGCATCAGCGCGACGGCAGCGCGGCTGTCGCCCGGCTGCTCGCGCAGCCCTTCGAGGCGCGCGCGCGCCTCGTCTTCGAAGTCATCGTCGAGGTGCCCTCGCTCCCGCTCCCGTACCGCGCGCCGGTGCTCGACGAGAGCGACGAGCGGCCGCGACAGCCCGGTGGTCGCAGGATCGCGCAGCTGGGCGATGTGCTCGGCGTAGAAGGCCGCCACGCGGTACTCGTCGAGCCCGAGGTGCAGGCGGACGAGGTTCGCCATGATGAGCCGCCGTGCCGCGATCGTGCTCTCGCGCGCGAGCCTGTGGTTGTAGAGGATCTGCTGATCGGCGACCTTCGTCACGACCCCGAGCTCCTGCCGCAATCGCTCGGCGTCCCACTCGCTCGGGACCTCGCCGTCGAGCGGAAGCGAGTAGATGTCGAGGTTGCGGTCGTGGGTGCACGTCGCGAGGAGCGTCGTCGCCGTCGGGGCGGGGTACTGGCAGTTCCACGAGGCATCCGTGAGCTGCTCGGGCACGCCGGCGCGCGCCCCGTTCGCAAGGGAGATGGGGACGCGGAAGAGCACGCCGTGATCGTTGGCGTCAATCACCCCGTCGTGGTTCGAGTCGCTGAAGAACTGCACGAAGTAGACCCAGCGGCCGTCACGGGAGAAGACCGGCTGGCCCGTCTGCCCGGGGAGATCCAGGTCGAGCGTCACCCGCGCGTCAGGCCGGTCGAGGCGCGCGGCCTCCAGGTGCTTGCCCGCGCGCGAGGCGAAGGCCGGGCCGATGCGCGTGGCGGCCCGTTCGACGGGGACGTAGACGAGCCAGCGCCCGTCGGGCGACACGGTAGGCGTCGTCAGATCGCGGTCGAAGAGAGGGTGCGCCGACAGGTGGGACCCTACTTCGACGTCGAAGACGCGCAGACCCCCCTCGATGGACGGACGTGCAACGAGCGCGATGTGCGACTTGTCGATCCACTCGCCCTGCATCGCCTGGACCGAGCTGTCGAGGCAGCGCCGACCATCGCCGTCGGGCAGATCGCGCACGCAGAGCTGGCCGGCGGCGCGGTCGCGGAACGACACGTACAGGATGGACTTCCCGTCGGGCGAGACGCGGGCCCAGGTCACGTCGGCGCTCTCGTCGAACAGCCGGCGGCTGCGCCCGTCGTCCATGTTCTGCGCGAAGATCTCGTGCGTGGTGTTGCGGGTCGAGACGTAATAGAGCGTCTTGCCGTCGAGCGCGAGCTGCCCGAGCAGCTGGTCTCCGATGGCCGCGGTCAGCCGCTCGGGGCGCTGCATTCCGTCATCGGGCTCGTCGTCCTGCGCCATCGCGCGCACCGACAGCGTCGACACGGCTGCGGCGAGGGCGACGGCGGCGAGCTTGCGTAGGGTCAGCATGACTTGGCCTGCCACTTGCCGTCGTCACCTTCGATCCATCCGCCGCACACGACGCCGGCCGCGTGCGTCTTTTGCCAGCGCTTGCGCACCTCCTCGATCGGTAGGTCCGGTCGCTGGTCGTGCATCCATTTCCAGAGCTGCCCCCGCGCGCGGTTGACGCGATCGACCACCTTGACGACCTCGTCGTGGTCGGCCGCGCCGTGGCATGCGTCGTGCGTCTCGACGAGCAGCCCTTCGCGCCCCTCGCCGACGCAACGCCGCTCGAGGAGATCGTCGACCCGGTCGGCGTCGGTCATCTCCGTTTGATCGACGAGAGGCACCGGAGTGATCCCGATGGCCTCGAGCTGGTCGGGCGTCAGCGGCACGGGCCGCGCCGAGACCGCCGCGCGGGCGAGCTTGCTCTCGAGCTCGGGGAAGGAGCCGCCGGCCTGCTGCTCGAGCGCGGTCGCGCGGTCGACCATGACGATCTCGGGCGGCTTGATGCAGCCGAGCGCGGCGACGCTTGCGAGAATGAGCCAACGCGTCATCGTCTTCCTTTCGATCTGGACAGTGGCTTGAGCGCCCTATCCAGGAGCGGTCCCATGGGAATCCCACGGATGTCGCCGATGCTCAAGAGCGAGCCCAAACCGCCGAGCTCGACGTGCGCGCTCGCGAAGCCGTGCTCGAAGGCCAGGCTCACGCGGTCCGGGTAGCCGAGCGAGAGCGCGCTGCGGACGCGGTTCATCGAGGCGTCGGTGCGCGTCGGATCCACGAGGTCGAGGAGATCGAGGAAGTGCCGCTTGCCGATGCGCAGGATCTCGGCGCGGCCGTCCACGCTGCGATCGCGGGCGGAGATTTGGAGCGCCCCGTTGCCGTCGAACGGCTCGTTGTGCGTCGACATCACGCCGGTCGCGCGCACGTGCATGTCGAGCGTGGAGTCCTCGCCGTCCCAGTCGAGGGCGCACTGCCCGGTGACGCGGCCGCCGCGGATCCCCATCTCGAGCTGTTGGAGCGCGACGATGTTGCGGTCGATCTGTAGGTTGGCGGCGAGCGGCGCGATCGACAGCATCGGGGTCTTGATGCTCCGGATCGAGAGGAAGCTCGTCTGGCTCAGCAGCGGGTGTTGGTCGGCAAACCGCAGCATCGAGTACGGGCTCACCTGCGTGTTGCGCAGCATGGTCACGCCGTCCTTGGCCACCCGAAGCTCCAGGCTGATCGGCACGTCGCCGTCCGCGGACTCGACCGCGACGCCGGCGCTCGGAAGGTTGACGTCGACCCCCTCCAGGTGGACGTCGGTGCGCGTGCGAAAGACGACGAGATCGCCCGACTCGACGCGCAGAGCCAGCGCGGCGCGGCCGCGCCCGGTGAGCACCGCCGCGTCGTTCGAGACCTTCGCCATGTCTTGATCGAGCTTTCCGTGCAAGGCGAGCCTGCGGCGCGCGCCGCTCAGGTCGAGGTTGCCTGCGAGCGTGAACGCCGTCCCGCCCGCGCCGTTGGTGAGACGCAGGCCGCCAAGGTGCGTGATGCCCTCGTGGTCGCGGCGCGCCGACAGATCGAACGCGACGTCCCCGACGTTGTACATCGGCGCGAAGTCCTGCCGGACGGTGCGCAGGCCTACGTGCTCGGTCACCTCGGCGTCGGGATTGTGCAGGTCCCCGGTGACGATGCCCGAGAGCTGGTCCGAGATGTTCGCGGCGTCGAGCACGTGACCTCCGACGGCGAGGTGAACGCTGGCGACGTCGAGGTGGCTCTGCAGCTTTCGCT
>DATIQP010000087.1:0-5419 GCA_035470765.1 Polyangiaceae bacterium
CCGGACGCCGCCGGTCAGTGGGAGCGTGGGCCGTGCGCACTCGGCCACCGCCGGCTGTCGATCATCGACCTCAGCGCGGAGGCCAACCAGCCGATGACGAACGAGGACGGCTCCGTCGCGTTGGTCGTCAACGGCGAGATCTACAACTTCGCCGAGCTCCGGCGCGAGCTCGAGGGCGCGGGGCACCGCTTTCGCTCGCAGAGCGACAGCGAGGTGATCGTCCACGGGTACGAACGCTGGGGTGAGGAGATCGTCGCGCGGCTCG
This sequence comes from Polyangiaceae bacterium, assembly GCA_035470765.1. Lineage (GTDB taxonomy): Bacteria > Myxococcota_A > Polyangia > Polyangiales > Polyangiaceae > DASXHD01. The sequence continues at coordinate 266 of DATIQP010000087.1, forward strand.
ACGGGATGTTCGCGCTGCTCTTGTACGACGCGCGGCGAGCCCGTCTGCTCGCGGCGCGGGACCGCTCCGGCAAGAAGCCGCTCTACTGGCGCGAGCTGGGCGGCGGCGTGGCCTTCGCGTCGGAGGTCGGCGCGCTCGTCCGCGCGTTCCCGGAGGAGCGCCCCGAGATCGACCTCGGCGCGATCGACGAGTTCTTGACGCTGCAGTACGTGCTCGCGCCGCGGACGGCCTACCGCCGGACGTGGCGCATTCCGGCGGCGCACTACGCAGTCTTCGAGCCTGGCGCGTCGCCGCGTGTGGTGCGCTACTGGTCGAAGCCGAGGGGCGCCGAGCCGCTCTCGGGCTCGAGCGACGAGCTTGCCGGCGAGCTCTTGGGGCGCCTGCGCGCCGCGGTGAAGAAGCGGCTCGTCGCCGACGTGCCTCTGGGCGCGTTCCTCTCCGGCGGGATCGACAGCTCGCTCGTCGTGGCGCTCATGGCCGAACAGAGCGGTCGCGCCGTCAAGACGTTCAGCATCGGCTTCCCCGACGCCGGCGACAGCGAGCTCGGTTACGCGCGCCTCGTGGCCGAGCGCTTCGGCACCGACCACCACGAGGAGGTCGTCACGCCCGAGATGACGAGCGTCCTGGTCGAGACCGTGCGCCACCACGGCGAGCCCTTCGCGGACAGCTCCGCGGTCGCCACGTACTACCTCGCGAAGATGACGCGCCAGCACGTCACCGTGGCCCTCTCCGGCGACGGAGGCGACGAGAGCTTCGGCGGCTACAAGCGCTACGCCACGGCCCGGCTCGGGCACCTCCACGACGCGCTGCCGCCGCCCGCGCGGCACGCGCTGCGCGCCGTGCTCGGCGGCGCCGTACGGATGGTCCGTCCTTCCCTGGGAGAGCTCGGCGACCAGATGGCGCTCGGAGAAGCGGCGCGCTACCTCCGCCTGGTGGGCCAGTTCTCCGCCGAGGAGAAGCGTCACCTGTACCTCGGCCCGATGCGCGACGCGTTCGGCGACTCGGTGGTGCGCCGCTTCGCGGACCTTCTCGCCCGAAGCTCCGCGAGCTCGCCCATCGGCCGGCTCTGCGATCTCGACTTCGAGACCTACCTCGAGGGCGACATCAACGCGAAGGTGGACATCGCCTCGATGGCGCACGCCCTCGAGGTGCGCTGCCCGATGCTGGACACCGACGTCGTCGAGCTCGCCGCGCGCCTTCCCGGGCGCATGCTGGTGCGCCTGCGCGGCAAGTACCTGCTCCGTCGCGCCGCGAGGGGCCTCCTGCCGGCGCGCATCCGCCACCGCGTCAAGCGCGGCTTCGCGCTTCCGCTCGAGCGCTGGATGCGGCGCGATCTACGCCCGATGATCCACGACGTGCTGCTGGATCGGCGCTTCCGCGAGCGCGGTCTGTTCGACCCCAAGTACGTCTCGGATCTCGTGGACGACGTGGAGCGCGGCCGCGGCAACCCCGACCGCGTCTGGACGTTGCTCGTCCTCGAGCTATGGCTGCGCGAATTCGTCGACGCGCGATGAGTGGGCTCGGCGGTCAGCCCGCGGGCTTCTTGTCGTCGCCGGTGGCGCGCGCCTCGACGGCGAGGACGAAGAGCCTCAGGTACTGCGCCGCGCTCGCGAGCGAGAAGACGATCGACAGGTAGACGAGCATCCGGCCGACGTGGATCAAGTCCACGACGCCGAGATCGATGCCGACATACGTCAGCCGGTACGGGTAGCCGACGAGCAAGCAGATGATGCCGACCATCTGCAGCGCGGTCTTGGCCTTGCCCTCCTCGCCGGCGGCGATGACCATCCCCTCGCTCGCCGCGACGCTCCGGAGCCCGGTCACCGCGATGTCGCGCCCGAGCAGCAGCACGACCACCCACGCGGGGATGCGCCCCATCGGAACCATCCACACGAGCGACGCCATCACGAGGAGCTTGTCTGCGAGCGGGTCGAGCAGCTTGCCGAGGACGCTCACGACGTTGAGCTTGCGGGCGAGGTAGCCGTCGAGCAGGTCCGTCAGCGAGGCGAGGGTGAAGACGACGGCCGCCCAGAAGCCCGCGCGCGCCGTGTTCCGTTCGAGGAACATCAGGCACAGCGGGATCATCACGATGCGCGTCATCGTGAGCAGGTTGGGCAGGTTGACGGCGTCCTGCGCGAGCGTGCGCCGACGCGCCTTGCGATCGAGGAGGGCGCCTTCGGCCATCAGCGACCCGCGACGAGGACGGAGCCTTCGCCGGAGAACCCGAGCAGCCCGCGCTGGCCGGAGGGCGCCTCGCTCATCGGGACGGCGCGAGGCAGGAGCCGGCCCGTCCAGCCGATGAGGGACTCTCGCCGCGCGACGACGGAGCGCCCCGCGGTGACCTCGAGCGCGACGAGCGGGTCCAAGAGCTCGAGGACCAGAGCCCCACCGCCGCGGAACTGCGCGACCGGGAGCGCGTCGCCCTCGGCGAACGTGAGGCGACCGTTCTCGAACGTCAGCGCGAGATCGAAGGCGAAGACCATGTCCTCCCGGAGAAAGAGCGTGCTGTCTGCGTCGAGGCTTATCGGCATCAAGCGGTGCGCCGGCCGCGGGCCGAGGAGGACGGGGCCGCTCACCTGCATGCGGAGCATCGGGCTGCCGAGGCCGCCGAACGGCTCGGGCGACGGCGTGCGCGTCTGACGCTCGAGGATCGCGGTCTCCAGGCCCCCGGTGTGGGCGCGCAGCGCCTCGAGGCGCGCCGCGAAGCCCTGCGGCGCGTTCACGACGAGCACTCCGGACGAGTGCAGGCGGAAGCGCGGTCCGCCCTCCGAGACGCCGAGGACGGAGCCGCTCACGACCTCCGCGAGCGTGCGAGGCGCGCGAGGCGCCATCGATGCGGCGGGCTGCTGCGCCGCGCCCCCCAGCGACTGCGGAGGCGGCACGGAGGGCGATCGCACGGCGGCGCCGAGCTCGATCGCTCGCCACGTCCCCGCGTCGGTGCGCTGCATCGCCGGTTCCGCCAGCGCGAACGACAGCTCGCCGGAGTCGAGCTCCTGGAAGGCGACGGCCGCCGTCGCGCGGATCGCCGCGTCTTCGAAGCGCGTGGCCTCCTGCGGGGGCGCGACGGTCGCTTGCTGCGGCGGCTGCTGGGCCCGCTGGGCGGCCACCCGCCGTGCCATGGAAGCGTGGCCGGCGCGCTCGAAGGCCTGCTCTGCCTTGTCGAGATCGCCGAGGCGCTCGTACGCGAGGCCGAGGTACCCCCACGCGCGCCTGTGCTCCGGCAGCTGCACGACCAGCTCCTCGAGGACGCCCCGCGCCGCCTGCGACTGCCCTGTCTTCAGGTAGCAGAGCGCGAGGTTGATCATCAGCGCCGGATCGTTCGGGATGTCGCGGTGGAGCTGCTCGTAGATCTGGATGGCGCGGGGGTACATCCCCAGGCGAAAGTAGACGCCCGCGAGGAGATCCTGCCCCTTGGGATCGCGCGGCTGCAGATCGAGCGCGGTCTCGAGCTCCTCCTTGGCCTCGTGGACGCGGTTGTCCTGGAGGAGCTCCGCGCCTCGATAGAGGTGGAAGAGGAACTCCTCGTTCGCGACGTCGTGGCGCGAGTCTGTTGGTCGCGGGATGTCGCCGTCCTGGCTCACGGGAGCATCCTATCCCTACTGCAGGCCTTTGCCTCGTCCATCCTCGTTCGAGGGGGCGCCGCGCTTGCTGCGCATGACGAGCGCCGCGCCGGACGCCGCGAAGAACACGCCGCAAACGATCGCGACGAGTGAGGCGTCGAGCCCCTTCGCGGCCGTCACGTCAATCAGCGTGCCCTGGGCCAGCGTCCCGGTGACGAAGGTGAAGGCTGCGTTGGCGCCCCAGGCGAGCCAGACGCCGCGATCCTCGATCCATAGGGCGCCCAGCGCCGACCCCGAGAGGGCGGAGAAAGCCACCGAGGCGGCCGACACTCCCTCCGGGCCGGCCCCGAAGCGGAAGGCGCCCGCGGCCAGGCCGCACACGAGGAGGCGCAGCCACACCGGCGTCTGTTTGCCGAGCGCACGGAGCGGCAAGCCCCGAAGGAGCAGCTCGTCGCGCGCGGCCACGAAGGCGCTCATGAACAGTCCCATCAGGATCGGGGCGACGCCCGCCGAGCCGGCCCCTGCCTTGGCGGCGTGGACGAGCACCGACGCGCCGACCAGGATCACGCTTGCTGCGGCGCCGAACGCGGCTCCGCGAAGCGCGCGCTTGGCCATCGTGCCCGCGGTCGGCATCGGGGCGAGCGGATCCGACCAGGTGACGCCGAGCCACCCGGTGCCGAGCTCGGCGACGACGACCTGCGCGACGACCGCGCCGGTGTGGTTCTGCGCCATGTAAGCGCCGATGGTCTGCACGACCGCGAACAGCGCCGCGCCTCCGCCGACGACACGGGCCGTGTCGCGCAGCCGCGCGCGCGGGTCGAGCTTGATCGGACGCTTGGGAGTCGTCACGACGGCGTCTCCGTCGAGGAGGCGGCGTCCAGCGACGGCCACAGGGCGTCGCCCTCCGCGAGCAGGCCGGGAAGCCCGCCGGTGTGGAGGAAGAGCACGCGCGCGCCCCGCGCGATGTCGCCGCGCAGCACGGCCGCGCGCAGGCCGTACATGGCCTTGCCGGTGTAGACGGGATCGAGGACCACGCCGAGGCGGCCGATCTCGACCAGCAGCGCGCGCTGCTCGTCGCTCATGACGCCGTAGCGCGGGCCCTTCTCGCGATCGTCGACCACGAGCGCCGCGGGGGCTCCGACTCCCGCGATTCCCGACGCCTCGTCGAGGATGGAGGCGACGACGTGCTCGAAGTACGCGGCGTCGTCGCAGACCGCGACGGCGTGGACGCGCTTGGCGACGCCATGGACCCCGCAGCCGAGCGCGACGCCGGCTGCCGTCCCCCCGGAGCCGCACGCGTGGACGACCGCGTCGAACGGACCGCCGCCGGCGAGGCCCAGATCCATCTGCTCGCGGACCTCGCGCATTGCCTCCACGTAGCCGAAGGCGCCGAGCCCGTTGGAGCCTCCCTCGGGGATGACGTAGGCGCGCTCGCCGGCGCTCGCGAGCTCGCCCGACACTTGCAGCATGCACGCAGTCCGGCGCGCGTACTGCTCGGGCGTGATGGTGCGGATGTGCGCGCCCACGAGGCGGTCGAGCAGGACGTTGCCCGTCCGAGGAAGCGTGGCCGCGTCCGCGTCACGCTCCGGGCCGC